>CALKJE010000432.1 GCA_937995675.1 uncultured Saprospiraceae bacterium | reverse complement strand
CCACCAGAAATTATGCTGGAACATGTTCGAAAATACCTAAATTAATTATTTTGAACATGTGCTTTAATAAGATTAACCTACTTGAGTAATTGAAAAAAGTCTCGTTTCGGTAACTAACTAAAACAAGACTTTTTTCTTTTTTATAAAGGTCTAAAACCCTATATTAAATTTAGAGTTTTTCTATAATCATGGCAGAAGCACCGCCGCCGCCATTGCAGAGTGCAGCGAGACCATACTTCCCATCTTTTTTCTGTAATACATTAGCGAGGGTCACTAAAATTCTAGCACCACTAGCACCTAGCGGATGACCTAAAGAAACACCACCACCAAATACGTTGACGATTTTATCTTTGATTTTTAGCTCTTTGTTAAAAGCCATGGTCACGTTTGCAAAAGCTTCATTTACTTCAAAATAGTCGATTTGCGTTTTACGCAGACCTGCCATTTTCAAAGCTTTTTTAGCGGCTAAGGGAGGAGCGATGGTAAACCATTCTGGCTCACGAGCAGCGTCTGCAAAAGCAACGATGCGAGCGATAGGTTTGAGTTTTAATTTTTTCATCTTTTCACCACTCATCAACACGACTGCTGCTGCGCCATCATTAATGGTAGAAGCATTTGCTGCGGTCACGGTTCCGTCTTTAGTAAAAGCGGCACGGAGTTGCGGAATTTTTTCAAATTTTACTTTTCTAAATTCTTCGTCTTCTGTCATTACGATCGGGTCCCCTTTTCGTTGAGGAATCGTTACAGGAACAATCTCGTCTTTCATCATTCCACTTTCTGTGGCAGCAGCAGAACGCTGGTAAGATTGGATCGCAAAAGCATCTTGTGCTTCTCGCGTAAATTTATATTTCTTTGCAGTAGCATCTGCACAAACACCCATTGCCATTTGGCCGTAAGCATCACGTAGTCCATCCTTTTCTAGTCCGTCCACTACTTTTCCTGGACCATACTTATGACCCCAACGTGCTTTCGGCAAGTAGTAAGGAATGTTAGACATACTTTCCATTCCTCCCGCTACGACGACCTCATTATGTCCTAGCATGATAGATTGCGCACCAAACATGATGGCTTTCATCCCTGAAGAGCAAACCTTATTTACCGTAGTACAAGGAACACCTTTACCGATTCCAGCAGCAAGCGCAGCTTGACGAGCAGGAGCTTGACCTAGATTAGCCGAAACTACATTACCCATAAATACTTCGTCCACCTGAGTAGATTTTACTTTGCCTGCTTTTAGCGCACCTTTGATGGCCATACTGCCAAGATCTACTGCCGAAAATTTAGCCAATGAACCACCCCAACTTCCGATGGGTGTGCGTTTTGCTGCCACTATATAAACTTCTTTCATTATTTTTGTTAATTTGATGGTTAGAAAGATTACAAAAATAGGCATTTATAAGGCCTTTTGAAAACCTTCTTCGAATTGATTTTTATGACTAATGTGGATCAGGGGGTTAAAAGACAATTGGAGTAATATAGTTAACGACATCCTTCTAATTGGCTGTTGTATTTTTTGCTATTTGCTTCTGGCTATTGGCTATTTGCCTTCTTTAATCGCGATCGAGTGAAGCAAATAGCCAATAGCAAAATGCAAATAGCTCTTTTATAATCTATTTTCAGGTTTAATTTTAATTTCTGATTAGCATGACTAATTCTTTTTCCTATTATATTATTCTAGTTCTTGTTTTATTTTTCGGTTGTAAAAATGATCCATCTAGTGATCCTGATAAATTCGTACCGGTATTACCTCAAGATACCTTGACTCGAATGGTGGTTGCTTTGGAGAATCTACGGTTGCGTGAAGCACCAGGAACAGATCAGGCTACTGTGGCAGAATTAAAGCAGGATACAGAACTTGAAACTACTGGTGCTATCAGTCCGCTCAAGACAAGTGTGATGATCCGAGGTGTCCAAAGAGAAGAACCGTGGATTGAGGTAAAAACATCAGATGGGACCAAAGGTTGGGTCTTTGGTGGTGGTGTAAAAATTGAAGGGGCACAAAATACACCAGTTGCTTCGGTATTAAGAAAAGAGCGATTAGCTAATTTTTTTGGTGCAGAAAAACCTAGACAAATTCTACAATATCGTACAGACTTTAATTCGGTGGAAAACCCAAGAGACCTTGAAAACGTCTTTATTCGTGGAACCATTTTGCGCGATTCTCTCGTACAAACCATGAGAGAGAAAATTGAAATAACGGATCATGAAAAATTACCAGACTTGTCTTGGATAGAGGATGCCATGCCGGGATTTACATTGGGAATGGTGGCAGAAGGTACTGGGTTTTATTTATTTCAGGATTATGGTAAAATGAAAGCTTGGGCAAAAGAGACTACTGCGAAGGAAGATGATGCATTTTTTGAATTTATTAGTTTTACTAATTCAGGTCAAAGAATAGAAAGTTTTTATCCTGTTTGGTTTGAGCAAACTTGGGATTATGGAGGGATCAGCTTGTTGGGAGAAGGTCACCATTTATCGACCTTGAAGCATATGGAAAAACTCATGGCAGAACAGGAATTATTTCGTAATCCTATTTTAAAATTAAAAATGAGATTGTTAAAAGATATTCTAAATCCTTTTACACCAGATTATGGATATTCTGCTGAAAAAATAATTAAGGAAATTGATGAAATCTTATCAAGCGATTTTAAAGTACTATCAGTAGTAGAAAAGAAAAAATTAGAAGAAAGGAAAAAACAGTTTTTAGATCCAGCGAAATTTGGATTGAAATTAAATTTAAAAGCAACGAATAGCTAAGCGTAGAATTTGCTAAGTAGATTAATCAGAAGTTGAAGGATCACTAATAGGTGTTGATGAGAATGGTACCTTAGAAAAATGCTATTTGCCTCTTGCTTCTTGCTATTTGCTCTCTTCAATCGCGATAGAAGAGAGCAAATGGCAAATAGCGAGTAGCAAGAAGCAAAAAAAAAACATAATAAATTCATTTTTAAATAGATTTAATACTTAGCTTACAATAAAATTTTCTTATGGGAAGTATGTTCATGTTTATCATTACCATTTTAATCTTGACAGGCGTAACGTTTGCGATCATATTTGCGATGTATATGATGCTCACTAATTTTACGCCTGGACAATCGAAAGTTCAAACCGATGTAGATAAAATGAAATCTGAAATTCAACCTTGGATGGACGAGTTGGTGGATTGGAAAAAAGAAGAATTGGAATTGCTTTCTTTTAATAATATCAATAAGCAAGTAAAAAAAGGAATTGTCAAAACGGCAAAAGGTATTCTAACCAGTATCTATCAAGAGCCGCTGATTGCTTATTCGTTTAAACAGTATTTTGGTAATAAAAAAAATGCAGTGCTTTACGCTCGAACTGCTGATCGAGAATTCCAATATCGTATCCGCGAAAAAGCGGTTGCTGTTTCTGTAAATGGCCAACCACTAGGATTGATACAAGAAGATGGTAGACTACTCAACGCAGAAACCAAGCAACTGGCTGCTCGTATCAATCGTACAGATGATGAACTTACCTTACCAATAGTAATTAGAGATCGGGAAGTCGCTGGTCTTTTAAAGCCAACCGACGGTCAAGAGTTCAGCAGTAATGATCGCGCTTTTGAATTTGTCAATCAAATGGATTCCGCAGATGAAGAGCTGATCCTATCGCTCTCCATTTGGGAAATTCTACGCAAAGAAGTGCCACTTCCTATAATGCCTAAAGAGGATTTTGTATAATAAATGACACACTTTGTAAAACGGTACCCCAAATGACTACTCCTTAACTAATTTTAACACGATTTTAAGTCTTTTTCATAATAAGCGGATGTATCCGTGGCGTTTAAGTGGCGTCTAAAAGGAAACCGTAATAATTATGAAGAAATTACTGATTGTTTTAATGGTGCTAGCTGGTTCCACTTTTCAGTTAAATGCACAAACCGACGCCGATAAGATTCAGGATCAACTCCAAGAGATGACCCAGGAAATGCAAAGACTAATGACCGAGTTTCAAGGATTGATGGGAAGTTCTTTAGAGATGACGGATTCGCTTGTACAAAAAGGAGTAATGCCTTTGACTGAAAATCTAAAGGAGTTTGACCAACTGGCTACCGATTCAACAGATTTTAATGCCCTAATTGATTTGATGCAATTGCAGATGAATGAACTCTCACAGCAAGATTGGGGATATTTAGAAAAATTGATGAAAGATTTTGGTGAAAAACTTCCTTCACCAAAAAAGAGTAAGGACTCAAAACGTCCTAAAACTGATATTTAGTGAGGTATTCTTAATCAACCTCATTTAGTAAATATATATTGCAGTTAGCTTAATTCCGCTAATAATTCACCGAAATCCTGAGTAAAAGGCAACTTTTACTCGGGATTTTTTAATCCTTATGAAACAATTCTGCTTTTTTTTATTAAAATAGAGATGAATGTGTACATTTGTTCTTAATAATCAAACCTTTGTATAAAACGATTGTTAAAATACCTAATAATTACGACCAATTAAACCTTGACTGCTATATTTACATACCTTCCGAAAGGAAAATAATTAATACTAAGAGTATGGATATCATTGATCACGCGAGAGTTATTATTTACAGAGTAAATAAAAAAGGATTAGAAGTTTTTTTAGTGAATTCTAAAGAAAAGGGATGGAAAGTACCTCAAGGCGTTCTTGACCAATGTCGTGGATGCGAGTTGACCGATAATGACGAGGTTATCGAATTAGATCCAGTTAATGAAAATGGAGCAACACATCGTGTTTATGCAATCGAAGGAGAATGGCATGAGATTCCATCTATCCGTGGCGTAATAAAAGAAGATGTTCGGATCGTTAAAGATCATATCAAACAAAAATTTCCAGACCTTGAGCAAGGGACTTATTTTGCGGTGAAAGAAGCTATCAAAAAAGTAATGCCCGAGGAATATTCAATCTTAAAAGAACTAAAAGATGTAATGCTTGATCGCAATCAAGCGAAATACATTTAGACAAAGTTCGAATTGAATAGCTTTACTGATCGGAAGTTTGTTTCAATTTTTTTAATTCTATCAAAATACTTTTGCAAAAAGCAGTATAATCCTTTACTGCTATTGCTGCGTTTTCGTGCGCCATTTTCAAATCATTTCTAGTATCATTTTTAGGCAAAGAATCAATCTTGCTTGCTACCGTCGTGCTTAAAAAATCAAAAGTCTTTTCCTGTAAATCAATCGCTGCGATCGTCCTGCTAATATTAGGATCATCGAGATTTGCTTTCGCATGAGAAAAATAGACTGGAATTTTACTTAACGTTTTCAATAATAAATTTGCATTGGTCAGGTCTGGATTTTGATTGAGTTGTGAAATACGCCATGCCAGTGCGGGATAAATATGATAAAAACCAGGATCATTAAAAGGCGAACGAACACCAGTCATCCGTTCCATCATTCCATTGAGAATTTCTATTTTTTCAATTCGCTGTTCATTGAGTTCAATTTGATGCTCGAACGGTTGAAAGCTTTCGAAGGTCTCTAAATATTTTTGACAAAAACTTAGGTGTTCTTTTATTTTTTCTCTCGAAGGAATCACTAGAATATCGGTTGCTTCTGGCATTCCCATTGCTACGGCATAATCCGGAAAGACCAAGAGCATTTCAGATTCGAATTTTTTTAACTGTTGCTGCAATGATCGAGGAGAGTGACTTTGACAACTCAATAGGATTCCAGCAAGAAAGAAGAGATATTTGATTTTCATTTTTAGGTAGAAGCAGTTACATTTGTGAAAATATTCAAAATAAGATTACAAAATAGAATAATTATGTCCTCTATTGAAGAACGAGCGTTGATTGAAACAAATTTTAACCTTCCTGGACAAACTAATTTTTATCGAGGAAAGGTAAGAGATGTTTATACCGTTGGCAATCAATTAGTGATGGTTGCTTCAGATCGAATCTCTTCGTTTGACCATGTATTGCCTCGTCCAATCCCCTCCAAAGGACAAGTCTTGAATCAGATCGCCGCACATTTTCTATCGGCTACGGAGAAGGATGTTCCGAATTGGGTGATTGCACATCCAGATCCTAATGTCACGGCTGGTCATGCTTGTACACCATATCGAGTAGAAATGGTGATCCGTGGGTATTGTACTGGACATGCTTGGAGAACCTATAAAGCAGGTGATCGAGTGCTCTGTGGTGTTTCGTTACCAGAAGGAATGCGTGAAAATGATGCTTTTCCAACTCCTATTATCACCCCAGCGACCAAGGCAGAAGAAGGGCATGATGAAGATATTTCTAGAGAAGAAATTATCGCACAAGGGATTGTTCCGGAAGAAGAGTATTTACAATTAGAAGCATACACTCGGAAGCTTTTCGAAATAGGAACACGAATGGCGGCAGAACGAGGATTGATCCTCGTCGATACAAAATATGAGTTTGGTAAGAAAGATGGAAAAATATTTTTGATTGATGAGATTCATACACCCGATAGTTCTCGATACTTTTATAAAGAAGGATATGCAGAGCGACAAGCCGCAGGTGAACGTCAGCTTCAACTATCTAAAGAATTTGTACGAGAATGGTTAATGGAAAATGGGTTTCAGGGAAAAGAAGGACAAGTCATGCCAGAGATGCCAGATGATTTTGTGGAGACCGTTTCAGATCGTTAT
>CALKJE010000431.1 GCA_937995675.1 uncultured Saprospiraceae bacterium | reverse complement strand
GAACAAAGAGACGAAGAAAACTTTAATACAGAGGCTTACTTAGCCAATAAGTATCAAGGTGATGTCAAAAAGAACCTAAAAGATTTACAAACAGGCGGAGAGCGTCCAGTTAGATTTGAAGATGGTATCTTATTACCTTCTTACAGACTTCCAACGGAAGCTGAATGGGAGTATGCAGCGCTTGCCCTAGTCGGTAACCTAGCTTCTGAGCAAGATGAGCGAATCACCGATCGTCGTATCTATCCTTGGAGTGGAAATACCGTTCGGTTCCAGAAAAGAAATAAAGATCAAGGACGAATCCTAGCGAACTTTAAGAGAGGTCGTGGTGATTATATGGGGATGGCTGGTAACTTGAATGATCAGGCACACATTACCGCACCTGTACGGAAATTCCTTCCAAATGATTTTGGACTTTATAACATGGCTGGTAACGTAAATGAATGGACTATGGATCTTTATCGTCCATTGACTAGTATGACTTTACGTGATGTAGAAAATCATGACTTAAATCCTTATCGTGGTGGTAAGTTCAAAACTAAGATCTTAGATGAGAATGGCGCGCCAGTAGATAAAGATAGTTTAGGTCGTATTCGTTACCGTTATGTAGAAGACGATGAAGTAGCTACTCGTGAAAACTATAAGCGAGGTCAAGTTTATAACTACTTAGATGGTGATAAAGAATCTTACGTATTATATGACTATGGAAAAACTTCTTTGATTAGTGATAAGTCACGTGTAATCAAAGGTGGTTCGTGGGCAGATCGTGCATTTTGGTTATCACCTGGTGCTAGAAGATTTAAAGAGGAAGACAAATCAGATCGTACAATCGGTTTCCGTTGTGCTATGACGCGTACTGGTGGATCTACTGGTAATGAAGATACCGGAGGAAATACATTTAAATCAAAGAAAAAGAAGAAGAAAAAAGGCGCTTTTAAGTAAAATTAGCCGTCAGGATAATTCTTACTTTTTATATATCCTAAAAGTCTCTACATTTGTCTAAAATGTAGAGACTTTTTTTATGAGTGAAATAATAAATACGGTTTACGAAAAATTACAGCAAGGTGCCGACTTAGTTACCGATAGCCGAAAGATCACTGCTGGTTGTATCTATCTAGCCTTAAAAGGACCACGATTTAATGGAAATGCTTTTGCTGCGGAAGCTTTAGAAAAAGGAGCAGACTATGTGATATTGGATGAAGCGGATTATATGATGGACGATAAATGCTTATTAGTTTCAGATGGATTGGCATTTTTACAAGAACTAGCTAAACACCATCGACGACAGTTTCCGATTCCTGTAATTGCGATTACTGGTAGTAACGGTAAAACGACGACCAAAGAGTTGTTAGCTGAAGTGATGAAGACTACTTATACGATTCATTATACCCAAGGAAATTTTAATAATCATATTGGAGTGCCCCTGACGTTACTAAAGATGCCTAAAGATACAGAAGTAGCTATTATTGAGATGGGAGCCAACCATCAGGGAGAGATTGCTGATTTATGTGAAATAGCAGAACCAACCCATGGAATTATTACAAATATTGGAAGAGCTCATTTAGAAGGCTTTGGAGGTTTGGAAGGCGTAAAAAAAGGTAAATCTGAGTTATATGTTTATTTAGCAAAAAATAATGGAGTTGCTTTTATTAATCGAGAGGAGCCATTCTTGGAAGCATTAGCAGAGCCAGTTAAGCATAAGATCTTTTACATGAAAAGTGAAGATCCAAATAGTAAAATAAGAGATATTGAAATAAAACTAAATCAGATACGGCCTTTCTTAGCGGCTGAATTTTTGTCTGGCCCAGAAACGCGCATCTCCGTTGTTAGTGCTTTGGTTGGAAAATACAATTTTGGAAACTTAATGACTGCAGTAGCTTTAGGAAAGTATTTTAAAGTTCCTGGAGAAGCGATTAAAACGGCCATAGAAGGATATATTCCCCAAAACAATCGCTCCGAGCTAAGGAAAATTGGTACCAATACTTTTATCCTAGATGCCTATAATGCAAACCCAACGAGTACACTTGCCGCACTGGAGAATTTTTCAAAAATAGAATCCAACAATAAAATCGTTATTTTGGGGGACATGCTTGAACTAGGTGATTACAGCAAGTCTGCCCATCGTGAAATTATTGACCGCTTAACAGACATTCCTTCCAAAGCTATTTATCTAGTTGGACCAAATTATCAAAGCGCGATTTTTGCTTCCGATAAAGTACATGGTTATCCAGATGTAGATTCCCTGAAAAACGAATTGACAAATAATCACTGGAAAGACAGTTTGGTATTACTAAAAGGATCCAGAGGAATCGGTTTAGAAAAATTATTATCAGTTTTCCAGTCTTAAGATAGTTTTTGAAAAGCTCGTATCAGTCGGCTAGTCATTTCATCTTGACAAGCTGCTTTGTAGTCTTCATAAGAACAAGGCACCATTTCTGTGCGCTTTCCCTTTCCTTTTAATGGAATTTCTATCCACCATCTACCGCTTTTATTACTTTTCCAAAAGTGAAGTTGATGATCTCTATTTTTATTTTCAACAATATATTCTATCAAACTCTGACTCGAAACAGGGTAGTCCTTCTTTCGATTTTTTACTCCTTCCATAAAATACCAAATAAGCTGTGCGATTGTTTTAGCCGTTTGAAGTTGAGGATCTTTTTCATGATGATATCCATAGAACCCAATGGAAGTCAATCGATCACTTAATCCTGCATAACGACAGAGTTGACAGGCTTCTTCAGAAAATAAACCACTAGGCGAAGGGTCTGCCTGAGCGGGTGCTTCTAGAGATTTTAATACAGAAATGTTAAAAGTTAATAAATCAGCATAACGGATGAGTGGTTCCGTTTCTGTGATATCATTTCTAATTTCACCTAACCTTACTAATTCTTGATGTGCATTTGTCAGGTCAGATATCGCTTTAGAAGAAGTAAAATGAGATTGATAACCTAAGATTCCTAGATTGAAGAGGGTCGGTGATTTCTTTTTTATTAAGCTATTTAAATAAAAATCAACTTTTTTTTCATTTTTTGAAGTATTTAAACGTATTTTTTCATCTACAACTGTTAAATTTACGTATTTACGTAAGTGATAAGATTGATAATGAGCAATAGAATGGTCGATATCACGCCCCAAAATCAAAGGAACTATATTACTATCTAAGAGTTCTTTGATAACAGGAATTAGAAAAGAGTGGTTTTTGTTCCTGATGTTCCCCAAATCTGCTACTCTAAAAGAACGAAAAGGAAACTCAAGTTTATATAGTTCTTTTCGAATTG
This sequence comes from uncultured Saprospiraceae bacterium, assembly GCA_937995675.1. Classification (GTDB taxonomy): domain Bacteria; phylum Bacteroidota; class Bacteroidia; order Chitinophagales; family Saprospiraceae; genus JALZUU01. The sequence continues at coordinate 517 of CALKJE010000431.1, read as the reverse complement.
CGTTGGCGTCTTTTTGATCTAACCCAATGATCGCAATTTGGACTCTTTCTAAAGAAGGGATTGTTTTCCAGTGGAATATCATCTTTCTGCCAAATTGGCTACGGTTGTAAGACTTTGTAGGAGCAAATTCATCGATTGCTAGTGGACTTAGCCAATTCTCAAGCATGTTTTTTTGTTTTATATGTTTTACATTTCATATGGAATAAAAAAGCGAAATATAATAGAAAATATCCGTTACTTTTTGGTAAATGTGGGGTCATAACCGCAACAATAGATTTATAAAAGCGTAACAGTTGTATTCAAAATGCTCCGTATAAGTAGCTAATAACACACTTAAAACCAATAAGAAGCACATTAAATAAATATTTTATTGATTTAATTACCTATCAACAAGGTATATCATCAAAAAAAATGAATAAATATTTGTACCGTAGAAAAAATTAAATACTTTTGCATTTATATTGCATCAAAGATAAATAAGATATTATTCACCTATTTTTTAATCATCAAAGTAAAA
>CALKJE010000430.1 GCA_937995675.1 uncultured Saprospiraceae bacterium | reverse complement strand
ATGATCCATCTCAATTTCCTGTTATGGTTGGTCCATATCTAGGAGATGGAACTACCGTTTATCAAGTTACCGGTACGGATGTTGAGCTACCAAATTGTTCTAATGGAATGTCTTTTGTGGCACCACAATGTGTACCGATTCCAGTATGTGAAATTACGAATTTGGTAGCATCATCTGGAGAATGTACGGGAGATAACCTTCAGTCAGTTATGGTTGATTTTGATTATAGCTCTGTAAACTCTGGAAGTTTTTTCCTTTATGTAGGTGATAATTTACAAGGTCAGTATAATTATACTGCTTTACCGCTGACACTAAATAATATTGCAACCTCTGGTATTGGTTCAGAGTCTATCACAATTATTGATAGTGAACTTTCGGATTGTGAGGCTAGTACTTCTTTCCAAACATTAAACTGTACCATTGTACCTGATTGTTCCATCACAAATCTTCAAGTTGAAGTTCAGGAATGTTCTGGAGAAGATACTTATAGTATCATCTTAGATTTTTCTTATGCTAATACCAGTAATACTTTTACGATTACCTTAGACAATACCGAGATTGGACCGATTAGTTATAGTAGCTTACCATTAACGATCAATAACGTTTCCAATTCAGGAAACCTGTTTCAGAGTCTTTTCGTTTGTGATAATGAGAACTTAGATTGTTGTTTAGAAACAGGTTACCAAGAACCAGATTGTTCAGTGTCACTTTGTAATATTTCTAGTGTAACATCAGATCGTATGGAATGTAACGAAGGAATGTTTATGGTGATGTTGGATGCGGAATTTATTAATCCGGGGAATGCAGGATTCCAAGTTTCTGGAAACGGTGCAAACTACGGAAACTTTGCTTACACTGATTTACCAGTGATGCTAGGTCCATTCGAAGGAGACGGTTCAAGAGTATACGAATTTGTAATGACGGATATGGAAGACGGAGAATGTAGCAACTTTACTACAGTAGAAGCTTATAATTGTATAGAAGAATGTGTGATGGGAGACATTGAGTTTGAGATTGGAGATTGTCAAAATAATGGAATGGTTCCAGTGACTTTCTTTTTTGATTCAAACAATAACAGTGGATCTTATTCCATATTACAAAACAATACCGTAATTCAAACGATGGAATACGCTGACGGTCCTGCAACGATTATGTTGGATGGAACCTCTTTAGCACCATACAATATGTCGTTTATTGATTCTGAAGTAGAAAGTTGTGCAAACAGTATTCCTGTTGGACCATTTGGATGTATTCCAACCTCCAACCGAGATACGGAAATTGAAGGGGTAGAAGTTTATGTGAGCGATGCCACAAAACAACTAAACATTCAAGTGCCTGTTTCTACGGAGATGACCTTGATCAATATTTATAATATTAATGGTCAACTTATCACGCAAGACAATTTAGGTGCAGGAGTACCTAATTTACAGATGGATATTTCGAATTTAAATAGCAATATTTATGTAGTAGAAATGATTCAAAACAAGAAAAGAGCGGTGCGTAAATTCCACCGAATTCAATAATTTAATTTTACTCAAGTAGTTTGACCGGTATCCGATAATTCGGGTATCGGTCTTTTTATTTTGCTTATTTTTGTCGTAAATTCTATAAAAATCTACTATGACTATTGATATTATAACCCTGCTACCAGAATTATTGACTTCTCCTTTCCAGCATTCCATTATGCAAAGAGCACAACAAAAGGGTCATCTTGAGATAAGAACTCACCAACTTCGTGATTGGGGTATCGGTAAAAGCCGGCAGGTAGATGATTATCAATATGGTGGTGGTGCCGGCATGGTCATTATGGCAGAGCCGCTTAGTAAATGTATTGAGGAGTTAAAGTCCAAAACAACTTATGATGAAATTATCTTTCTAACGCCTGATGGAGAACGACACAATCAAGGTCTAGCCAATCGTTTATCTCTTAATAAAAACCTGATACTTATTTGTGGTCATTATAAAGGTATCGACCAACGAATTCGTGATCATTACGTTACCCTTGAAATTTCTATCGGTGATTATGTTTTATCTGGTGGTGAATTAGCCGCCGCCGTTTTAGTGGATAGCATTGGAAGATTGCTTCCTGGAGTATTAAATGATGAAACTTCTGCTCTTTTTGATTCTTTCCAAGATGGAATCCTCGCCCCTCCAGTTTATACGAGACCCGCGGAAATCTTAGGCAGAGCAGTTCCACCAGTTTTATTATCTGGCCATGATAAAAAAATTCAAGAATGGCGACAAGAAAAATCCTATGAATCTACTAAACAAAGAAGACCAGATTTATTAGACTCTTAACAAGTTTATTTTTTCACTTTATTATATTTCACATCGAAAAAAAAATATCATTTTAACAAAATAAATACATATTTTAATTTTATTTTAAAAAAAGAACACCATGAACAGATTAAAAAAATTTCCTATAACAAACTTCTACCAAAAATGAACATTTTTCTTACTATAAAAAATTAGTTATACAAGATCGAAGTGGTGGCGAATCAATTGATTTTATATTAGCTCGTAAAATTCAGCAATTAACCTTAGGCATCAGCTATGATTTTGCAATTTCTGAGATAGGTAAAGAAACCAGTGGTGCTTTTGAAACCAAGGGTCGCTTTACACTTCCGCAAAGAGCTTTACACTTCCGCAAAGAGTAGTTGAAAAACCTAAGAATTAGAATTGAAATGGGAATATGAATTAGAACGGGATGCACATTCAAATTCATATTCTAAATATTCAAAGCGTTCTATCGATGGCCATCTGTCTCACTCAATAGAGAGTAGTAAAGCCAAATGGCCATTATTAAAAAAAACAGCCCCCTCAAATTCATTTTCTTAGAAATTCTAATTTATTCCCAACACCGACTAAATTATATATATTAAAAACTAGGCTATTAACAATAGAAAAATTTGGTTAAACCAATATTTCTAGACTTTTAGTTAGAGCTTGTCTAAACTTCCATTAATTGGCTGCAATTGACAAATTTTATTCTGCATTTCGTTAAAAAGCCTCGTCGATGCTAAGGCATCGCCTGCGTTTTCTGCCTCATTCAGAATAAAATTTTCTCAATTTCGCACAATCATGAAAATTTGGACAAGCTCTTAATTATTGTTCATCTGCGAAAAAAAAATGGCTATTTTATTTTTTTTACCAAAATATTTTTACCTTTACCCCATAAATAGCTTGTCATCTTACCCTGAACAATTGCACGACAAGCTTAGATCTAAGCTTTGCACGTACTAGATCGTACTTAAATTATAATCCTGTGGTAAACATAAGTCATCTCTTTTTTTGACCTCCCTTTACCATGTTTTTGAATCTCTAAACATCCATTGCTAAAGCAATCACACACGCTTTTGCAATCACCCATTTCTGTGTCCTCATGTGAGGATCTCTAAGCTTTGCAACCTATTGCCATACCTTACCGTATGAACAATAAGTGTGACATTTTGTGGTTGTTTAAAAACTCCAAAATTGACTGCGAACTGATTAAATTATTTAACTCATCGCCTTTTTTCTCTTTAATCCCAAAAACTTTTGGGGTTCACTCAAAAAAAGGCTCCCTGCCCGATTGATCCTTGGTCAGGCGGAGATTTAAACAATTTTCTCTTGTTTTCGTCTACTTTTCGAATTCTTAAACAACTTCATTAGCTAATTACAATATTTATATAATTTACTTTTTAAATCGTTGAAATCAATTTTACCTGAAAATAAAAATTGTACTTCAATATTAACATTAACATAGGTTTTAATTTTTTAATTTCTTAACCACCAAAAGCAGTATCATGGTTTCTAAATTTACATCCCGAAACAGAACAGCTCTGTTTAGAACAAATTCTTTTAGGTGGGCTT
>CALKJE010000429.1 GCA_937995675.1 uncultured Saprospiraceae bacterium | reverse complement strand
CTTGTGTCTCATCACACGTGACATCAAATAATCGTGTCGTATCTGGTGGAATATAAGTCACCGTATTGATAATCGTACTATCGCAAAAATATTGGTTGTCCATGGTCATGGAAAAAATGCCTGCTTGCCCTTCATTACACGTGACATCAAATAACCGCGTAGTATCGATGGTTGCAACAAATAGATCTGTCATTATAATACTATCACAACCTGCATAGTTATCTAGGGTATCGAGATACATTCCAGAAGTTGTTTGCCAAGCATTGGCCAAAAACAAACTATCACCAACACAAATTATTGGATTTTCAGGAGTAACCGTTATGGCAACATCAGTAATAACCACTTGATCTCCATAGGTACAACCGTACTGATCTGTTACCGTAACTTGATAGGTATTTCCGGCCGTAACGGTTAGTTCTTGTGTGATGGCACCACCTGGGCTCCATAAAAAATCTTCTCCAGGATTTTCTGCATCTAAGAAAATAGAATCCCCTGCACAGAGGTAAGCATCACCTCCTAGATCAACGGTTAGTGGTTCGGTTGCCACTACATTTATCGTATCTATTTTTAGACTATTAAATCCATCATGAACGGATAGAATAATCGAAGTATCTTGATCAATCACTAGATTTCTAATCGGGTTGGTACTTCCATCTTCCCAAGCATAAACACAACAATCACAAGGGTTGATAACTGCATCTAAATTAAGCATTCCATCGACGCAAAAAATAGTATCATTGCCTAAAGAAAAGTCGAGGGTAGATTCATATTTTAATAACCAAATATCATTATTCCCTCGAGAAGGTTCGGTTTTTTGCGGGCTGGTATCTGTAGCTGTGATTCCACCTAAGATGATGTCTCCATTTTGCATCGGTAAGGCGTAATATAAATTGTCATTTTGGTCTCCACCAAAAACCTCCTCTTTTATTATCTCTCCATTGGCATTGGTGGTGATAAACCAATAGTCGGCACCTCCTAAAGAAGGCTGTGAACGATCAAAATCCGCTGGACTTTTTGAAAGAGAAGCGATTAAGAAATTATTATTAGGAGATTGTGTCACTTTAAATGGTTGATCTCGATCAGAAGCACCGATAGAAGAATCCCAAAGAAAGTTTCCACTCTCATCTATTTTTATCATCCAAATATCGCGCTCACCATTACTTGGCTCTGTTTTGTCTCCAGTTGCACCAGAATAAGACTCTCCAATTAACAATACTTCTCCATCATTCGTTGTGATCATATCTCTTAGATTATCAGTCTCCATACCGCCATAAGCCTGATCCCAAAGTATAGTACCATCCGTGTCTAAATTAACAATCCAATAATCTGATAAACCACGAGAAGGAGCGGTTCGATTTCCATCATCAAGCGAAAAACTCAGACCACCGACTAAGATGGTTCCATTAGATAATTCCACTAAAGCGAAAGGCTGCTCGTCTCCTGTTCCGCCGAGGGTTCGATCCCAAAGCTGGTTACCGTCCACATCCAATTTTACCACCCAATAATCTGTTCCACCAATGTTGGCTTCTGACTTATCATTTGCTGCATCAGAGTCCGAATATCCCGCTACGACAAAACCTCCATCAGACGTTTCCATCACGGTAGTCATTCTATCGCCTATTTGATTTCCTTTGATTGTTTTATCCCAAAGTTGATTTCCATCTCCATCCGTCTTGACAACCCAATAATCTATACAGTTCCAACAGGCACCGATAGAAACATCTGTTTTGGTTCCGTTGATTCCAGTAGAAGAATGTCCCCCCAGAAGAAATCCACCATCGCTGGTTGCCACCATGTCTCGCCCATTATCAATTAGATTACCACCATAAGTATTTTGCCAAATGATATTTCCATTGGCTTGATCTACTTTCGCTAGCCAATAGTCCGAAAGTCCGCGAGAAGCTTGGGTAATATCCCCCGAAGCATTAGAAGTATGAGAGCCAAAAAAAACAAAATTACCATCAGCCGTTTCGACCATCGTTTGAAGCTCTTCATATCCATCTCCTCCCAAAGTTTTATTCCAGGTGAGATTAGTTTGTGCAGAAAGGTTGAATAGTGGGAACAGGAAGACAAACCACCATAGGAGGGTAGTCAAAGACTTGTCAATACCGAAAATTCTAGTAGAATCTTCTCTGTTCATGGGTTAACTTTAGCTTTTAGAAATTTTCAATTACACTATGCCTGTGATGACCTAAATACTGAATTGTAGATTCTCTCTCTTGGGAATGTATGAGGTGCCAAAGAATTTATTAGATGAGGGCAAAAATAAGTCTAATTTTTTTATAAAGATGTCTTAAAAACTTAATATTATCAATTTTAAGCGTCACCTTTATGCTAAATTTAACTTTTATATATTCCAATGAGCAAAAAGATATTAATTACTGGTATTTCTGGATTTGTAGGTCATCATTTTATAGCCAAAAACTATTCAAATCGACAATTATTCGGTACTTACCACCAAAATAAGGTCCAATTCGAAGATATTCTATCTTATCCACTAGCTATCACTGATACAGATGCCTTTTTGGCCCTCTTGGAAGAGATTAAACCAGATACAGTGATACATCTTGCTGCGTTATCTAATCCTAATTATTGCGAAAACCATCCCGAAAACTGCCAAGCAGTCAATAGTGCAGCTACTTTTCACTTAATCACTGCTTGCCACAATCTAGGTATTCACTTTATTTTTGCTTCTACAGACCTTGTTTTTGATGGAAAAAATGCGCCTTATACTGAAAAACAAGCCACAAATGGAATCATGACTTATGGGATGGATAAAGCTAAAACGGAGCATTTAGCGGAGTTAATGTATCCCGATCAAGTAACCATAGCGCGCCTACCACTACAATATGGTTGGTGTGAAACAGCGCCCAACTTTTTGACCAATTGGGTAAACGCCTTAAAAGCAGGTAACACCATAAAAGCGTTTACCGACGAATATCGAACTGCCGCTTGGGCGGGAGATGTAGCAGATGGATTGTTGTTATTAGCAGAAAAAGAGGCGAAAGGTATATGGCATCTTGGTGGTCCGGAACGGATGAGTCGTTATGACTTTGCCATTCAGGTTACCAAATTACTTAATGTAGATCCTGCGCTTGTCATTCCCGTTTTACAAAAAGATATTGAGATGGCTGCCGCTCGACCAGCGGATGTTAGTTTGAATAGTGAAAAAGCTTTTAAGCTAGGCTATGCTCCTGGATTAGTAGCAGAACGATTGCGAATGATTTTGTAAAATAATGCGAATCAGGGGTTGAAAATAATTGAAATAGTATAATTAACCATATCTTTATATTGACATGGGAGCTTTTTTTGCTATTTGCTTTTAGCCATTGGCTATTTGGATTAGTACGTACCAAAATACCGACGTAAGAACCATTCTAACGTCAATAATCCTAACAAGATAAAACACAACCAACGAATGTTGATGATAGAACGTGTTTTTGATGTTTCGTAGATAATAGGTTTGATCGTTCCCTTTTCTTTTATCTGGGCAGGTAAAGTATTCAGTTGATCTGCATAAATCAATTCTCCACCATAACGTGCGCTTAACAATCGAAGCAGTCCATGATCGGCCGTCGTTTCATAAACTTCTAATTGTACCGGTCGAATACTAAACTGTCCTTTGTGGTTCAACTCTACTCCATTGCTCATCACTGCTGCTCGGAAACTATAATTTCCTACTGGTAAAAAACCAGCATTTAAAGTGTAAGTCAATCCCGTTTTAGAAAAGGTAAAATTAAAATTCTTGCCTTCGCTATTGGTGATAACGATGGTCGCATCTGGCTCATTGATCCGTTCATAATTATTATTATACAATTCAGCATCAAAGAAAACTGCTTCGTTTTCATTAAAAATATTCTTACTCACATCCACTCTAAATTTCCGTTTGTCTTCTTTTACACTCAAAAATTGAAATGCCTTCCCAAGCAACTCATCAAAAATCTCGTGGTTCTCATGTTGAAGGTAATCAAAGAGTTTCCATTTCCAAATTCCTTCTGCTGCTAAGACACCTATTTTTACTCCATTATCTTCTCCATATAATAGTAATGGATACTTGGTATCAACTTTACCAATTCGCTGATAAAGCAGTACTTCACTATTCGCATTATCGGTAAATTCGCCGAAGGGCGCCGTAAGTGGAGCAAACTTCGGAAGCTTCTCAACTAATTGATTATCAAGATTATAACTGTTAAAATTGGTCGATACGATTGGTTGTACCGGATTGGTCTGTTGTGTATTCCCTTTAATCGTCAAAATAGATTGAGCCGAATTAAACTGCGGAAGACCAGACTGCATACCGATCACAAAAAGATGTGGAATTTTCTTGCTTCGTAACGTTGACAAAACACTGGTAGCATCTTTTGTTTTACTAGGCAATTGATGTAAAACCACAAAATCGTATGCCGCTATATTGAGTGAAGGATCGGTGATAAAAGCAGTCTTAACTTCGTAGTTTTTATTTTTTGAAATACTTTGTTTGATCGCTGAAAGATCAGGATGTGGCGTATTGGCCAATAATAATATTTTCTGTCGGGCATCAAGTACATCGATAAAAATTTCTCGTGTATTATTAGCGGTCGTTATTTCGCCATTTACTTTATTAACGGTAATTCGATATCGCTGTACTCCTGCACGATTGGCATCAAGCGTAATTTCTTTGGTAGTAAAAAAGTTATTTTTATCAATTGAAATTGGGAACCGTTGTAGTACATTATTTTTTCCACCATCCACAGAAGCAATACTCAAAGACGTATTTTCCCCCACAGAATTAATGGCAGAGACATCAACTTGGATTGTAAATTTATCTCCAAGATAAGCGATTCTATTATTAAAAATTCGCTTGATAATTAGATCTTTTTTAGCAATCGTATCACCTAGTGCAATCGTATAGATCGGCGCGGCTAATTTAGTTCCTGCGTAAATAGGATTACTTCCTTCATTATATATTCCATCTGTAGCCATGATCACCGCACCCAAATTTTGGTTACTATATAGATCATAAACATTACCAAGGAGGTCTGAAATATTACTGGCTTTATCGGTGAATTCAAAATCAATTCCTTCTCTAACTTCACTACCAAAAGCATATTCTTTTACCTCATAATCTTCTTTAAGCGCAGTGCTTAGATTAGAAAAATCTTGTTGATATTTCGTCTTTTCTTCAGGTGACATTTCTGCTAAAATAGATTCAGAAACATCTTGAGCCAAGACGACGACTGGTTTTTTAGTTTCGGTCAACGTCGACTTAAGAAGAGGAGATAACAATAATACGGCAATGGCACCAATAGAAAGAAATCGGATAAGCCCTAGCACCCAACTTAAGGTGGAGGTTCTCTCTGGAAAAGACTTATTTTTAAAATAGAGCACAAAGGCAAATACCAGTCCTAGCAAAAGACATAATAAAAGATACCAAGTAGGATATGGAAAGCTCAGGTTATTCATGTATTCAGGTTGCGCGTATTTGAAGGACTGTTTAGTTAAGTGTGTCATTTTGCCGCCCGCACCTCGATCTCCGCAATACTGCGGAGCAGGCTCTAAGCGAAGCCTAGCCCGCTGACACACTTTATCGAATAGTCTATATTAGAGGGACAAATTTAACCGATTTTAGCCAAGTAATTGCCCCAAATTGGGTTACCGTCCTCAATATTACGTAGTAAGTACATAACTTCTGGATATTTTTCCATTTCTCGCCTCCCAGCCTTCTAAAGGAGTAGCTGCAATCCCACAAATATCCAGAAGTTGTAAGTAAGTACGCAAAACTAGGTCAACTTGTTTTAAATACCGCCTATTTCTCGTCCTTTGGCACTGAATATGTAGTGTTTATGAAAAAACTTTATAATATGAAAAATATCCTATTTTCCTTAGTGATACTCTTTTCTCTGACTGGATTAACCGCTCAGAATAACGAATTGGTGACGATGCCTGAACTGGCTCAAAAAATCACCTATCTTTCTGATAAATATGAAGGGATTCGTGATCAAAAGAATGAGATGCTTCTCAAATTCAAAGCGACCTCTCAAGAAATCAAAGATATTGATGCTCGTCTAGCAGATCAAATGGGTATCAATTATGCTGCCGCGAAAAAAATAGTGGATGCCAACGGTTTTCCAAATCACGATATGGTCGGTGAAACAGCAACACACAAATTTTGGATGATGGTACAGCATATGGATGCCTACCCAGACTTTCAAATGCAAGTACTCAGAAATATGGCTGGAGCGGTTGACCAGAACAAAGCATCTGCTAAGGACTTTGCTTATTTGACAGATCGTGTATTGGTCAATCAACAAAGACCACAACATTATGGTACACAGGTGTACTACGACAAAGAAGAAAAAACGTATAAACCACATCCCGTTGATGATATTAATCGTACCAATGAGCGCCGAGCCGAATTAGGTTTGCCTGCATTAGACGATTTTCTAGCGAATACCAACGAAAAGTATGAAGGAGCAATCAAACAGCAACCAACTAAGCAAGCACCTCAATTCGAGCGAATCCAGAGTGCGGATGCACCGAATGGTTCTAGGAGAGTGAGAAATCATTAAGAATCGTTGAGAATAATTAATGATGTCTCTTCAATTGGTGAATGCCTTATTCTATCTATTAAGGCCATAAGGTAGAGAACCATTTTAATAAAAAATTACTTCAAAAAAGAGGTGCTAAATAATTTTTAGCACCTCTTTTTCACTAAATAGCCCAACCTTGACGTTATAATTATCGTTAAACAGGTGATTAGGCTGCTTAGCATTGGGAATATTGGTAATTTGTTTGCCACTGACCTTAATTCTTTTAGCGGATTCCGCTATAAAATATAATGACAATGAAAAAATTTCTGTTGATTTTTGGTGCGCTTTTCTTTTTGAGTGCGCCTGCCATGGCGGCTTATATTCTTTTGCCGATGGATACGGAACAAAAAGATCATCTTAAAGCCTACGGGATTACTTATTGGATATTAGATAATAAGATGGAAGCGCACTGGCTTTTAAATTATCGAGGCGGAAGTTTTGCTTTTCGACATAATGCCCTTTTTGAAAAAGAGTGCAAAATTAGAGGCGTTAGCTACCAGATTATTCCAGATGCTAAATTCAATAAAATATTATTGGAGATCTCTGACCCAGAAGTTAATATGGATGCCATCAAATTAGAAGTAGCTCCAAAGATTGCCGTTTATACGCCAGAAGAAAATGCAAAGGGAGAAAAAATTCAACCTTGGGATGATGCGGTAACCATGGTACTCACCTATGCTGAAATTCCATATGATGTGGTCTATGATAATCAAGTACTGGACGATAAACTTGCCGAGTATGATTGGCTGCATCTTCACCACGAGGATTTTACTGGGCAGTATGGTCGTTTTTATCGTTCTTTTCATACCCAACCTTGGTATAAAGAAAATGTAAAAAAGATGGAAGCCCTTGCGAAAGAAAACGGGTTTAAAAAAGTATCCCAACTTAAATTAGCGGTCGTTAAAAAAATCAAAGAATATGTTCTGGGTGGTGGTTTTATGTTTGCCATGTGTTCAGCAACCGATACCTATGATATTGCGCTAGCCGCAGAAGGTGTAGATATTTGCGAAAGCATGTACGATGGTGATCCGGCTGATCCAGCGGCACAATCTAAATTAGATTTTTCTAAGACTTTTGCCTTTAAAGATTTTGAGTTGATGAAGAATCCATTGATTTATGAATACTCTACTATTGACCATAGTGTTTCACGACGGGTAACTCCACAAACAGATTATTTTACCTTGTTTGATTTTTCTGCAAAATGGGATCCTGTACCGACGATGTTGACACAGTGTCATACTCGCACGGTCAAAGGTTTTATGGGACAAACCACTGCTTATTTGCGTAATCAAGTAAAAGCAGATGTCTTGGTTTTAGGTGAGAATAAACCCGCCAACGAACTTCGTTATATCCACAATGCATATGGTGAAGGATTCTTCACTTTCTATGGTGGACATGATCCTGAAGATTATAAACATTTTGTCAACGATCCAGAAACAGATCTAAGCTTACATCCTAAGTCTCCTGGGTATCGACTTATTTTGAATAATGTTTTATTTCCTGCAGCGAAGAAGAAAAAACGAAAAACTTAAATTGATGTGCGAATGTGCAGATGTGCGGATTTTTTGACTTGTAGATGCGTGGATGCTCTTCTAACGTGTTTCGCTAGCGATGGCCGGACAATTGGCTCTCTTCTAGTGTTAGTACGCGATTTTTTTGAATGATTGATATAACTCTGGATGATATGATAGATTTACCTCGAGATCAACGAAGGAGAGACATTAGCGATAGCTAACTAAATCGGATAGAATAGCATTTTTTCACTATCCAAGTTTCCTAAATTCTTAATTTAAAAAGCCTTTTTACGAAGAAATTTTTCTTTGTAAAAAGGCTTTTTTGTTTAGTGAAGCTTTTGGAATTATTGAACAACTTCATTTATTTTTATTAATTTTCCGGTAATAAACAAACCAAAAAATCAATGAATAAAAAGAAACTTAGAATCCTTTCTATTGACGGTGGTGGAACTCGTGGAATTATTCCAGCGACTATTCTTAATTGTATTTTTGAAGAAACGGGAAAATCACCTGTTGAATTTTTCGATGTTTTTGCGGGTACTTCTACTGGTGGTATTATTATCTTGAGCTTAGGTGTTGGTAGAAAGACCTATGAAATTATGGAGTTGTATCTCAATGGTGCCAAAGATATTTTCAAGGATAATAAGATTGATGATATCCGAGATATTGGCAATTTGATTGGTGCACAATATTCTCAAAATAAGCTAAAAGAGCTACTAGAGGAAGCCTACGAAAATCAAACGATGGGCGATCTTAATGATCGGTACGATGGTAAGAAACATTTTATGATTCCTACTTTTTCACTTAACCCAAAAGATTCTAAGGGGCGCACCCATAACTTTAGACCCGAAGTTTTTAATTCTTATTATATCAAATGTAATAATGAAAATCTAGTCGATCTTGCACTGCGATCAAGTGCAGCACCTACTTATTTCCCGATGTATCAAAACTATGTAGACGGTGGTGTAGCCATTAATCATCCAGCGATGGCGGCAGTTTCTTACGCCATTAACCATCATAAAAGCAAAAAGAAATCTTATTGTTACCATGCTCCTAAGAAGAAAGGATTGGAAATGGAGTTAAAAGACTTGAAGGTTTTATCATTGGGTTGTGGGACCTCTAATGGAAACTATATTCCCGAAGAAGCAATTGAAACTGGAGATTGGGGAATTTTACAATGGAAAGATTTCTTAGCAGACATGCTTGTTGAAACCAATATTTCGGCTTCAGAATATTATGTCAAACAAGTTTTAGCTCCTGAAAATTATATGCGTTGTCAACTCTATTTCGACAACCCTGCCACACCAGATGCACTCCGAAAGAAAAAGATTCCGATGGACGTTACCGATAAGAAAAAACTAAAAGCGATGAAGCAATACGCTATCAATTATTTTAATGAAAATAAGAAAGCGATAATGGACTTTATTTCTTGATGTGCATAACTGACCAATCCCGACTGAAATGAACGACCGATCCCGAAGGGTGGCGTATGACAATACGCCAAGGGAGAGAACCGCGAAAGCGGATGGGAAGCGTGCGACAGCGCGACGAGGGAAGGCACCGCGAAAGCGGATGGGTGGATTAATTAAAAAGGATATCCGACCGCTAGGTTATAATTGAAGTCTCTAAATTGTAGTTTTCCCCAATCGCGATTAATCCAAAAATTATCATTATTATCTGGATCTGGAAAAGGATTTCGCAATTTGATGGCCGCATCAAAGCGAAGTACAAAATAGGAAAAGTCTAATCTTAGGCCAGTCCCTGCTCCAACCGCAATCTGTTTTAGAAAATTACGACCAATCATATTAGTAGGATCAACAGGATCAGGGCGAGGCTTCCAAGAGAGTTGTGATCCCTTACGATTTTCATCATAGTTAATGGTCCAGACATTTCCTGCATCCACAAAGAAGGCACTTTCAATGGTATAACCATATATTTGTAAAAGATTGAATCGATACTCTGCACTCATTTCTAAGGCAAAATCACCAGACTGAAAGAAGGGAACTAGACGTGCATCAGGAATGGGGTTTATAGTCAATGGATCCGCATATTCACCTGGTCCTAGTTCTCGAATACGCCAAGCTCGAACACTATTAGGCCCTCCTAGAAAGAACTGTTTAAGGTAAGGAATTTCATCTGAGAATCCGTAATTAAATGCTACACCAGTATTTAAGCGTAAGGCTAAAGATTGGTTATTATTAAAATATTTAAACCATCGGACATCTGCTTCCATTCGAACGTACTGAGCATATTCTACATCATCTAAAAAAGAAAAAGTTTTATTATTCCCACTAATTTTATTACTAAGCCAATTTACAAAAGATACTTCACCACCTGACAACTCTATATTTCCACGAAAATAATAAGAGGTATTGTTATTAGTGATTTTACCTTGATCCGTATATGTTAAATCACGGAATATAAATCCAGTCAACAATTGATCATCAAAGCTTCGTTGAAGAAATGGATTATTTGCTTCAATATCAATAAGCGCCGGTTTTTTGTTTATCAAATATAAATTTATACCGACCTGAGTTAATTGAACCCGTTGTCGTTGGTTTGGTTGAAAATCGTATCCATAAGTAGTATTAAAAGAATTAGAATCATAATAACGAAAGAGAGAGAGATTTTCATAATTAAGAGATAATCGACTTTTTGTTTTATCTTTTATATTATTATAAAATTTATCGCTAACGATGTTTATTGCGTTTAGTCCTTTCCAAATTCGAAAAATATCTACAAATCGGGGAAAATATAAGTCATTCAATAAACTCACCTCTCTTGAGTACAATAAAGTATCATTTGTGTTAGCAATATCAAATTCAAAACCCAATCTAGCTCTAGTAGTAAACAAGGCAGCATTTTTAAATAGATTCCGATTTCGATAAGTAGCACTAGTAGAAATTCCGATCAAATTTGCATCTTCATTTTCAACACTAAAAGTTGAGTTATTTAATTCTAAGTCTCCACCAATAGACATTTGTTTATTTGGAAAAAGAAAGACCTCAAAATTTAAAACATCAGGATTCTCATCATCTATTTTTTCTATGATATTCACATCTTTAATGATCGCTAAATTACGCAGCTGCTGTACCGATTTTAGAAAATTATTTTCTTGATAAATATCTCCTGGGCGAAGAAAGGTCGACTTTAAAATATTTTCTGCTTTTATTTTTCGAGGCATATTCTTATCGAAAATAAAATACACTCCCTTCTCCACTTCGACAGTATCTCGTTCACGAACCAAAGAACCTGCTTTTACATAGTAAGGATCTACATAAACCGTCCCGATATGATATTTTTGATGAAAATTAGTTTTGGGTGGTGCGAGTACATCGTAATAAACTACGACTCGATTTCCTCGTGGCAGTCCTCGTGGTTTGATATAATTTGCTTCAAAGTAAGCATATCCTCGATTCTGCAACGCATCCGTTATTCGTTTAGACTCCGCGTTAAAAATGGCATCGCTGACAGGTCGTCCTGGAACCAACTCTGTAGTAGCAGCTAAATCATTCAATAAAATTTGAATAGCAGAATCAGGAGAATTAAAATAAACGCTATCAATTAGATATTGCACACCTGGAGTGGCAATGTATCGTGCCGTTGTTTTCTTTTTCTTGGTAAAACTAGTATCACGGACGGTAGCATCTTTATAGCCTTTATTCTGTAGATAAAACGTCATTGTTTGGGCAGTAGACTTACTGCTTTCTTTATTATAAATAGATGGTCTTTCTACGACTGACTTTCGAAGGAAATTTTTAAATTTGGAAGTATCACCAGGTTCATCAGTGACATAATACAAACGAGTATCAAGGTGAATTTCCAAAAAATCTTCGTTGGGTACTTGTTGATAATTACCTGCTAGACCAGTTTTAAGTCGTTTTTTTTCTTTACGGCTTAGTTTAGTCTCATTAAGAATAATTTCATTCTTTTTTAGACGAGTTTGGCCTTCTGCTAATTTTCCATAGGGAAAACATCCACCAAGGCTCCACCCTAGGAGAACCAAAAAAAATAAGTACCTTAAACCCTTTATTTCTCCCACAAAACGGCGTGTTAAAAATTAATTAAAATAAAAGAATGCTTTCAAAAAAGAACGAACAATACATCAGATCACTGTCGCTCAAGAAGTTTCGTCAAAAATATAATAATTTTATTATTGAAGGCGACAAAATGGTCCGTGAATTATTAGCGCAAGTTCCCGATCAAGTTGAGCAGATTTTCGCTTTATCTCCTTGGATTCACCAATACGACCAAAAATTAAAGCAAGCAGGCATATCTGTACAAGAAGTAAACGAACGCGAACTTAAAAAAATTTCATCTCTTAAGACACCTAATCAAGCATTGGCGATCGTTCGTCAATGGGAACCAGACTTCCAGCTTGAGCAACTCAAAGGTAGTTTATCCTTATATTTAGATGGGATTCAAAACCCGGGGAATATGGGGACTATTTTGCGGACGGCCGACTGGTTTGGAATTGACTGGGTGATTTGCTCTCCTGATTGTGTAGATCGGTTTAGTCCAAAAGTAGTGCAAGCGACGATGGGTGCTTTATTTAGTGTAAAATGTGTTCGTCAAAAGTTTGAAAATTTAAGCCTTAAAAAATTGAATTTGCCGATTTATGGTGCTATCTTGAAGGGAGAGGATCTATTTAAAACAACCCTTAAACCACATGGACTGATTGTAATTGGTAATGAAGGCCAAGGCATCAGACCAGAATTACTTCCTTTTATAGATCACCCCATTTCTATTCCTCCCCACCACGAGGCTAGAGGCACTGAATCTCTTAATGCAGCTATTGCTACGGCGATCATTTGTGCAACGTTTAGAGGAGCGAATACTGCTCCTTAATCGCTACTTGGGAATCTCCACCCACCGCATACTCGAGGGTTTGAATCATTGATGAACTTACGTACTAAAACTTATAGGATGACAGATCAACCATTAGATTACCACAGAGATGTAAACCTTGTAAATCCAGAGGTAGACCGATTACGAAAAACGGGTCAATTTTTAGAAGCGGCACCGATCATCATTCTAAGTATCGGGATGTTGATGCAAACGCAAGAACTTCCTTATTGGCGTTCTGTCATTTTATTAGGCGGCGGGATTTCTGTAGCCATCTACACGATCTTTTCTTATTTTATGTTTCAATTAGAAAGATATACCACGATTGAATTTACTTTAGGGTTATTTTCTGCCATTCTTTTTCCAATCGGCGTAAGCGGCATTTTATTTCCAGAGATAGCAGAAAGCTTTGACTTTATGATTTACTGTATTTATGGTTGTCTTGCTTTATTTGCCACCAGTCTATTATTATTTATTTTCAATATTACTGACGATCGAGCCAGTCTTTTTTATCGAAGTTTAATTGCTCGTGTGATGGTGGTTGGGGCGATTTTGTTGAGGTTGTGGTATTAGTGAATCTTACAGTCTATGAACTTTGCATCATTTAATAAATTGTTTTTAAGTCCCCACACGCTCAACGCATATTTTATCGCTGATTCTAAATTTCTACAAATATCATAGGTACGTACCATTATTATTACTGATTGTTCCATTAGTTCAATTCGAATATTTCCCTTTTCTAATTCTTTTTTAAATAATTTTATATTCTTTTCTGAGAAAAATTCTTCAGGTTGAATCTGGGCAGCATGGATCATGGTCATGGTAACTGCCCAATATTTACATGAATCCAATACAGATGTATTTGGTTCTACATAGGGAAATCCAAAAGATTCAGAATAATTAACTAAATCCTTGAAGTTCTTCTTTATTAAAGATGCTCTTTTCAATTTATCTTCTTGAAATTGCGACATATCCGACTTGTCGTTATTAACGAAACTTTGATCCGTTTCATGAATAAAACAATAATCCAAATCTTTGACATTCTCTCTGCAGCCAAATAAACATAAAAAAAAACATAATAATAGGAAATAATGAATCAACTTCATCATAATTATTTTTTAACTTCTTCCATCCAAACTTTAATAAACAAAATAGCATTTTAAATTAAAAATAGTAATGTCTTAATGGTGTTCATAATGCTGTAAATTTGAGTATTACAACCTAAGTTTACAACCTTTTTTGTTTCTATCAAAATTTTTAAAAAAATTTAGAAGTAGGATCTGTATAAATCATAACAAATACATTCCTTTCAAAAAAAACGCCGGTCTCCGAAGAAACCGACGCTGCACACACAACACGTTTTAAAAAGTATTTTAATAGGCTCAAAAGAACCAATATATTATTTTATGACCGTTATATCTCCTTTATAGGTTTTGGTATAACCATCTAAGAATTCGATTTCAAAATGGTAGACAAAAACTCCGGGGTTTACTGGCATTCCGTTGAAAGTACCATCCCATCCATAATTTGGATCATCGGTTGGAAAATTCTCACCAGAGAAAATCAAAGCTCCCCAACGATTAAATATTCTTAGATTTTTCACTCGCACTACTTCTGGTCCTCCGTAAATCATAAACATATCGTTGTTACCATCTTGGTTGGGAGAGAAAGCATTCGGGGTATAAACTGCACGCTCCTTATTTACATTAACTACAAATGCTTCCGTGATGCTACAACCACTTGGTGTAATTACGGTTAGTCGATATTCTGCCGAATTTAGTGGTTCTAGACTTTGAATTAAACAACTATCACAGAACAAAGAATCGGCTGCTACTTCCCAAATAAAACTATCGATGGGTTGATTAATCTGCGGATCGATGTCCAGTGTTTCACCTAAATTAATCTCATCTGGTAATCCAAGATCTAGCAATAATTCTTCAGGACTAGTTATTGTTACATCGCTAGTGATCTCACAACCATTGGCATCTTGAACCAATACCTGATACTGTCCAGGTGGTAGACGGAAATAATTCATTTGATCATTTAATGGTCCATCATTAAGTGCCGTTAGGTAAGGAGCCGTTCCACCGATGATGGTATCTATAATAATTTGACCATCTTCCTCTCCATAACATTCTGGATCAATCGTTTCTAAAACAATATCAATCTGATCTAGAATCACTTCGGT
>CALKJE010000428.1 GCA_937995675.1 uncultured Saprospiraceae bacterium | reverse complement strand
TCTTACCATTTGATTCACTTTAATATGACCGCTGGCAAAAACGATGGCGTTTGGAGGCGTAGCCATCGGTAGCATAAAGGCACAACTAGAAGCCATCGTTACTGGAATTAGAAGCAATAATAGTTCTTGATCAAGACCAATCGCAATCCCTGCGACGACCGGTGCAAAGACCGCCACTAAAGCTACATTACTCATTAATTCGGTCATAAATAGCATGATCGTTATTAGTAATAAAACTACGAATGAAATCGAAAGTGTATTATTCTCTGCTACCAAATCGCCAATAAATTTGATGACTCCAGCTTCTGACAACGCGCTCGCCAAGGCCAATCCTCCACCAAATAACAATAGAATTCCCCAAGGCAATTTCACGGTATCTTCCCATCCTAAAATATATTCTCCTTTTTTAAATTTGAATGGCAGCGCGAATAAAGCAAAGGCCGCCAGCAGACTAATTCCAGTATCCGATAAAGAGAGATTAGGTAACCAATCATTGATAAAAATTCTAGTAATCCACAATCCCATGGTGATGGCAAAGATGATAAGAACACGTATTTCTTTGGATGATATCGAACCTAATTTTTCTATTTCTTGATCAATTAGCTGTTTGGCCGTTTCGATATTTCCAAGTCCATTGGGATAGACTATTTTAACCAAAACCAAATATATAAATCCCAACATAATAGCACTAAAAGGAACCCCAATTAGCATCCAATTCAAAAAGGAAATTTGAATATTGTATTCATTTTCTACAAAACCAACCATCACCGTATTTGGTGGTGTACCAATAATCGTTGCAATCCCTCCGACATTTGCTGCATAGGCAATTCCTAACATTAAACTCAAAGCAAAATTTCTATCTCCTTTGGTAAAACCATCTTCATCATTGATTAATAATTTTATCACGGAAAGTCCAATGGGTAGCATCACTACCGTGGTCGCCGTATTGCTAATCCACATACTTAAAAAGGCAGTAGCTAACATAAAACCTAGTACTACTCTATTGGCGCTTGTTCCCGTAAATCGAATAATTGTTAATGCGATTCGTTGATGAAGATTTACTTTTTCAAGTGCTAAGGCCATGACAAATCCTCCAAAAAAGAGGAACACAATCGGGCTTCCATAACTCGCCGCAACCGTTTTTATGGGCGTTATTTGAAGCAATGGAAAAAAGGTCAATGGAATTAAAGAGGTGATAGAAATGGATACCGTTTCAGTGATCCACCAAACGACCATCCAAGCCGCTATCGCAATCACCGCATCAGCAGCAGGATTCACAAGTTGGAATGGCAAATTGTAAATAAGTAAAAATAAAATAGGGCCAGCAATAAAACCTATTTTTTGAGTAATAGAATAGGAAGACATTCAGTTTTAATTTTGAAAAGGTAAGATACATTAAATCGGGTAATTTTTCAAAATGAGATTTGTTGTTATTTTTGTGTCCAAAAAAAGAAAATGAAATATACTACCTTGTTGTTTGATGCAGATAATACACTTTTTGATTTTGATGCAGCGGAAGCTAGTTCTTTAAGAAAGGTTTGTGAAACTTTAGGTGTGGAGATGGATCGACAAACTTTTAATCTGTATCATCATATCAATAAGAAATGTTGGTCTGATTTTGAAAAAGGAACTTTGCCACAGGAAGAAATTCAATTTACCAGATTTAGTCGTTTTTTAAAACGGTTGGAATCGGAGGCAGATCCGGTTGCTATTGGTGATCTATACTTAGAAGGATTAGCTAAAAGCAAAACGTTGATTGAAGGAACCGTTGAAATGCTGGATCGCTTAAAAGAGATGAAGTATGAATTGGTCGTGATTACCAACGGATTAAAACAAGTGCAAAGACCTCATTTTGAGCATACTGGTTTGACAGACTATTTTTCGGAAATTATTGTTTCGGATGAAATCGGTGTTTCTAAACCGCATAAAGCTTTCTTTGATTATACTTTTGAAAAAATTAAGCAGAAGGATAAATCGAAGGTCTTAATAATTGGTGATGGTTTGTCTTCAGATATCAAGGGAGGAATGAAATACGGGGTGGATACTTTATGGTTTAATAAACGTGGGATTGAATTACCGAAGGGTTTTAAACCTACTTACCGGATGGATCGATTGGAGGAGATTTTTGGGGTGTTGGAGGGTTGAACGAAACGTTGAAGGGGTCAATTGTTGAAGGAGTCAACTGTTGAAGGGGAGGAGACAATTCATGAATTGTCTTTACGTTATTGTCTTTACGGCTTCAACATGGGCCTTTACGGGGATAAGAACTACTCTTTTTTTAGGTTTTCTAAAAATCGTCTCTCTCTGGCGGTTACAAACGTAAAAATTTGTTTTTGTTCTTTTTCGTTTAGGAGATCAAAAAGGTTGTTTCCTTTTTGGATAAGTTCAAGGCCGAGCGCAAGTGCTTCCACTTCTGTGTTGGAAAAAGTTTCGGGTTGTTTTTCCATTTGTTCTTTTAGGTAGCCAATCACTGTGATGATACGTGCTACTAATTTTCGGTCATGAAGAATAGAAAATAAAGATTCGGTGCTTTCAATAAAATCGGTCATTTCTTCTAATGATAGAGCACTAATCAACGTTTTAATATCTGTGATTTTAAATGGTGCAGGTAGATTTAATCGGATCGCTTCTCTGGTTAATTGTTCTTCAAAATTATTGGCTTTTCGAAAAGAGCGCAAAGCTTTTAATCCTGCCTTTAACATTCCAGGAAGATGTCTTCCATATTTAAAAATTAAGCGGCTCGACATGGAGACCATTTTCATTAATTTGACAGGATCTTTTACATAGCTGTCTAATTGTAGAAAAGCTTCGTCGAGTTCTTTACGTCGAGTAACGGTTGGATATAGATAAGTCAGCGCATAAGATTTAAAAAGAGCGGTTCTTTCTTCGTCGAATGTTTCGGGAAGGTCTGGTTCTTTTTTGAGTACAGCATATTGATATCGTTGATTAATCAATTTCCGGTAACCTGTAATGACGGCATTTTTTGTTGCTTGTTCAGTCATTTTAGATGCTTATCCTTTTTTTATTTTATCCACCTTCTAGAATTGGTTTGAGTTTTAGATGGAAAGTCAGCTGGCACTGCTTGCGTAACTTTTCCAGAGGCCGCCCATTCTGATCCTCGCTGCAAAGTAGTAATAAAACCTGTACATTCCATTGAATAATCGAAATGCCCTAAAGTGGTATGAAAGATTCGACCTTTACCATAGTTGATGGCAATCAAAGTAGGAACGTTCCAACCAGTACCTTTCGCTGCCGGGGGCCAAGGTTGTTCATTTTTATTGACATCAGAAAAAGCAGTTGCTAAGATCGTTGCATTTTCAAAAGGTCCTCTCATTCGATCGTAAAGTTCATCTTTTGCATGTAGCCATTCTTTGGGTAATCCTTTCATAATCGGATGCTCAGGAGCGCGTGTACTGATCACGAATTCATGCTCTAATCCATGTGTAGCACAGATACCCGAAGAACGATCTTTTTCGATTTTATTTTCATCATTATAATAAACATAAGGTCCAGTTAAACTATCTCGTCCACCCCAAGCACCGAGACCAATCATTTTATTAAATTCTTTCCAGTTTCCCCAGGCATTATCAGCAGCATGCACCACGATGAGTCCGCCACCATTTTTCATATAATTCTCAAAACTCGTTTTAGTAC
>CALKJE010000427.1 GCA_937995675.1 uncultured Saprospiraceae bacterium | reverse complement strand
CACCTTCTTTTACAGTGACTTCATTGGATGATACATCTGTTAATCCAACTGATACAAAACACATCAAACCAATCTTTGGATTATCAGCTTCAATATAAATGGCTGAGCGACAAGAAACACTCTGGTGTAGCAAATACCTCTATGGTATCTGTTACCGTGTTAGAACAAGGTATGGCACTCGCAGTAAGTCTAAAATCAAATTCTCCACCTAACGGGAGATCCCAATTAAGACCTAAGTCAGTTGAAGCAATTGCCGTTCCTCCACCAACTATTCTAGACCAACTCCAACTAATTCCTGGTATAGTATTGTTATAAATAGATATCCAATAGGTTGTTCCAGCAGTTGCACTAAATGGAGGAATAGAAATATTATAATTAAATACATCAAGACCAAAAAGGTCAACACCCGTATCTGTTCTATTTACATTATTACCAGCCGAAACCGTCATTAAAGCTGTACCAGGCATTCCTATTCCATCAGAATAAACAACAATTGTAAAATCATCAGTTGCAGGTGTACTAGAATTACTGTAAATACCTGACCATTCAACATTAATGATATCATAATCTTTGTTTAAAATAAAATCATCAGATGCAATTGCTGTACTGGTTACATCACTAATAACAAAAGTTGTGATTGCATCAAAGCCTATGTTGTCGAGTACTTCAACAGAATCTGGTGTCGAATAAGTATAATGGATTAAGTGCGTACCTACACCTGCGGTGATAGGATTAAAACTATAAGTACTTCCGTTAGCATCGTCTATTATTCCATTTCCACTGTAAACTCCCTCCACAGGCGTTCCTCCTCCTAGGCTAGATTGAAGGCCAGCATCGATACATAAATCAGCTGGAGCTAGAAATGTTACATCAGGCAATCCAATGACTTCGACCATATCTATTGCAATACTATTACAACCATTATCATTTGTAAATGTGTATTCAATTCCATGTGTTCCAATTCCTGCTATTGCGGGATCAAAATTATAACTACCATCGCCATTGTCCGTTATTCCAGGCCCGCTAAATGTTCCGCCTACTGGGCTACCTCCATTTAAATTCATTTGTACTCCGCCATCTACACAGAGATCTGATAAGGCAGTGAAACTCACCATTGGTGCAGCCAATACTTCAATAGTATCACTTATGACATTACTACAATCATTGACATCAGTAAAGTCATAAGTAATGATATGCTCCCCAACACCGGCTATAGCAGGATCAAAATTATTTCCAACTATTCCATTTCCAGAAAAAGTTCCTCCTGTTGGAATTTCATTTAAGCCAAAAGCTGGTGTATTTTCACAAGTAGTCATGGGTACTGAAATCATCAGCATTGGTAAAGGAAAGACTATCACAGTATCTGTAGCAGTATTCGAGCAACCATCTCTATTCGTTGTTTCATAAGAGATAATATGAACTCCTCCTCCAGCCAAGACAGGAGAAAATTCAAATCCTCCCATACCATCAGATTGCACACCTACTCCACTATAATTACCTCCTGCTGGGCTTCCTGTATTTAATATTACTGGAAGATCATCATCACATAGGTCATCAGGTGCTGTAAAACTTACTAACGGAGCGGGAAGAACAATAATCTGTTGACATAAAAACGGTCTACAATCAGGATCACCTGGTAGTGGAGTTAGCGTAGCGCAAATATTATATGATCCAGCTGTTAGATTATTTGTAACTGTTGTATTTAGATTATAAAAGCCATCTCCACCGCCCATTATGTCTCCTCTATCCACTGTCGTTAGACTATCTCCCCCAACATAGGGATCAGTTGGAGGTGTACTTCCAGCAAAAGTCGTGAAAATTATTCCGTAATCTTGTTCTTGATTATCTAACGAATCCATTAGACTCATTCGATCAATTATTAAATTTATTTCTTCAAATTCACAAAGGTCAGGTAAGTCAGCAAATAGATCTAAATTTGGACAAGGAGATTCACAAATTGCAATTTCGGTAGTATCCATACCAGAACAACCGTTATCATCTGTATAACCATAAATAATAGTATAAGTCCCAGCTCCAACAGTGCTTACATCTAGAATAGCCGTGCCGTCATTATTATCAGTAAATCCAGCTGGTGCATCACTACTAAAGGATCCAGTAGAACTTGGCACTCCTATAAAAACGGCATCTGCTCCGCCCGTACATCGGTCCTCTGGATTACTAATAGTAACCAAAGGATTAGCATAAACCTCTATACTATCTGTGACAGTAGTAGAACAACCGTCTCTATTTGAGACAGTGTAACTAATTGTATGTACTCCAACACCAGATAAGATTGGATTAAATTCAAAACCACCTCTTCCATCATCTTGTACTCCAGTCCCACTATATAATCCACCAAACGGATTTCCAGAATCAAGCGCTATTGCTCTTTCACCTTCACAAAGATCAGCTGGTGCATCAAAGGTCACGACAGGTGCTGCTAATATTTCTACTAACTGACAATTCGTAGGACGACAAGCAGGATCGGTAGGAACTGGATCTAAGATGGTACAAATAATATACGAATTCGGTATCAAGTCCGATCCTCCGGTAGTGCTCGCTCCGTAAAAGCCATCTCCTCCTCCGGTCAAACCTGCTCTGGATACGGTAGTAATACTATCTCCTCCAGTATAAGGGTCAGTCGGTACAGTTGTTCCTGGAAAACTAACAAAAGTAACACCGAAATCAGTTAATCCGTTATCCAATGAATCCATACTTGACATGCGAATAACTTCAAGCGGGAGATCATCCCCAGCACAAATATCTGGGATATCAAGAAAAATTCCAGCAGATGGACAGGGTGTCTGAGCAGATAGAAAAGAAGTATAAAAAACTAAAATTACAAGTAAACCTATACGCAATAATGCGCAGCAAGCTACGGTTAGCAATGAATTTCTCACTGCCAAGGGGGAGACCTTTTTCATATTATCTTAAAGTTGTTTCTAGTGGGTAAAAGGGAACAACGGTATTTGGGAACAGAAAGGGAAAGCCTTTGAGTAGAAATAATAGACGAGGAAAGCTCAATATATTACAAAATAACATAATTTATAAAACAAAAGCAATGCCAGTTCTTAAACCCGCATTGCTTCTAGCATTTAATCTTGGATATTCTTAAAATACCTCTATTTTTCGCAAAGTCTGGTTTCCATTTTCATCTACTATTGATAATAAATAGATTCCAATTTGAAGAGTCCAGTTCATTTGTAAATTATTTGTACCAGCTATTACTGTTTCTTTTCTATCAATTATTCGCTCTCCTAATAAGGTATAAACCTGACATTGAATACGCTGATTTTTAGGAGAATTTAGATTGATCATTAAAGGATGATCCACTGTATTTGGATTGGGAAAAATATTGACCCTTGTCAAACTGTTTAACTCCTCGATTCCAGTAACAAAATTAACTGGTATTGATAATTCATCCTTACAACCATTGGCATCTGTTACAGTAACATCATAAATTCCTGGACTCAAATTATGAAGTTCTCCTATCGTTACTCCGTTGTTCCACTGATAAGTATATGGTGGTAAACCTCCTAAGGTTGCTAAGATAATACCACCTAGTCCATTACCTTCGTCTTCAATAATCGTTGGTTCAACAGTAATAGTTTCCACCACTTCTAAATGTAAGGTAGTTTCAATTTCGCAACCACTATTAGACAATAAAATTCCTTGATAAGTACCTGTTTCCATGTAGGTCTGTCCATCAAATTCATAAGACTCTCCTTCACAAATAATCGCATCAATTTCTGTTGTTCCTGGATAGATACTCAAAATCAAAGTCACCGTACTATCGCATCCTTCAGAAGATGAAAAAATATTGGTGTATACACCGCTTTGCGTATAATTTTGAGTTCCAAAAATAAAAAATGCTCCTTGACAAAGTACATCCGTGGTCGTTGTATTAGATACTGGATTAACCAATAAATCCAAAAAGACTGTACTATCGCAACCGCTATCAGTGGCCCATGACACTTCATAAGTTCCTTCTTCTGAATAGGTATTCCCACCTAATTCAAAGCTATCTCCTTCGCAGATTTCTATGATTTGATTTACGGGTTGAAAAGCATCAACCACTGTAAGGTTTACCGTTACCGTACTATCACAACCCAAACTCGAAACAAAATCATAAGAATAAATACCATCACTATTATAAGCTTGATCTCCCAAAATAAAAATTTCACCATCGCAAAGATCTACTTCCATATCATATTCATTAGGTTGAACCGTCAGATCTAAATCAATATCAATAATACAATTGTCATTTTCGATTACTTCTTGGTAAGTGCCTGTTTCATCGTATGTTTGACCTGCGAACGTGATGGTTTCTCCACTACAAAGAGTCAAAATTTCTTTAAAAAAATAGGTACAACTAAATACCGCAACTGCATTATCATCTCCTGCGGTAACATAAACAAACTTACCGTCTGCACTTGTTTCGAGACTGGAAGCACCAGCGATACTATGTACATTTTCTTCGTCATTTCGCTGCATTTTTGCAAAAGTCAAATTGCCTGAGATCAAATCTCGTTGATAGGCAGCTACGGTATTTTCGGTTTTAGAAGTAAAATAAATTAAGTCTCCGTTTGGATTTAGTGTTAAATTATCAACCATATCTAACCCCTCAAAATCTCCTCCTCCAGCAGTAGCTTCATACGTTGTTTCTAAGGTAAATTCTCCGGTAGTATTTATACTAAATTGGCTTACACTACTAGTAAGCGGATTAACAGTGTAAAGATGATTACTCGTGGGACTTAATTCCATTTTAACAGCTCCTGGGGCGGCAACCATTTCTTGATAATCAAGCATACCATTTTGATTATCAATATTAAAAACAGCAATAGCTTCATCTGTACTTCCCAATCCATAGAGTTTAGTTTGATCAGCATTTAACGCTATTTTAGTGACCCCTTCAAGACCATCAATTCCATTTTCACTATTAAAAAAAGCATCCACAAATTCTAAGGTTCCATCATTGGCATTTCTGGCAAAAACACTAATGGCATTGTCCCAGAATCCAGCAGCATATAGGTAATCCTCATTTTCTGAAAAAACTAAACTATTCGTTCCGCTAATTCCATCCACACCAAACAAACCATCTTTTTCTTTATCCAAAAAAGTAAGTAACCCTGTATTTATATCACGCTGAAAATGCGTAACGGTATTATCCCAAAATCCAGCGATATAAACATCAGCTCCGTCTGCACTAATGATTATGTCCGTTGCACCGTTCAATCCGTCCAGTCCATTTCCATCTTCTAAATAATCAACGTAAGTTAGGCTACCATCTTCTTGATTCCGAGCAAAAATGCTTACTGCATCCCCTTCTTTAGCTGCAACATAGAGGTGATTTCCATCTGGGGAAATAACTGCTGTTTCTGCGCCACGCAGTCCTGTTATTCCTAGACCACTTCCTCGTTCACTAAAACTAAAATCTAAAGTTGACGCTGTTGGATTTACACTAAATGACAAAAGCGCATTACTACCAAAATCAGCTAAATAGATGTCAGAAAATCGATCACTCACAGCAATCGCTACAGGAAAATCTAAGTCAGTAATGTTCTGTTCTCCATCTACTAATGTTTCTTGATAAGTAGTTTCTCCTGTAAAACTATTTCTATTAAAAACAACTAATGCGTTGCTTCCTGTACCCGCTACATAAACTTGTTGATCATCACCACTAACAGTCACCTCAACGGTACCTTCTAATCCACTAACATTATTCTGTGTTTCACTAAAACTATTTTCAAATGTTAAATCACCTGTATTTTGATTTCTACGAAATACATCAAGACTACCTCCATCACTACTAGCGACATAAACGCTTTTGCCATCCTTACTAATACTTAAACCTGACGCACCCAAAAGTACGGGACCTGATACCGAAGAATTTGTTAAACTACCGGCATAGACGAGACTCCCATCATTGATATTTCGATGAAACCAATTAATGGCATTATCAGCATAACTTGTTACTAATACATGTCGACCATCTGGAGTAACTTTTACATTGACTGGGAAATTCATATTGTTATTTCCGTTCTGGTTATTTCGAATTACCTGAACTGGAGACAAGCTACCATCAATTACATTTCTTAAAAAAACCGCTACTGCGTTTTCATCTTGTCCGACCACATATAGGTAGTTTCCATCTGAGGAAAAATCCATCAAATAAGCTCCTTGTATACCATCTATATTATTGGTGTTATCTTGATATTTTCCTTGTAAGGTTAAGCGACCAGTTGATTCATTTTTTGAAAAATAAACAATCGAATTTTCGTCTTTACCCGTAGCATAAACGTGACGATTATCTGGACTAACCTTAACATCGTAAGATCCTCTTAATCCGGAGATTCCTTCTACTTCATTTTTTTTTGCTTCCACAAAACCGATACTGCCATCTGAATTCCTTTCAAAAACAGAGATTGCATCATCATCAAAACTACTTACGTAAAGGAACATGCCATCCGGACTAATATCAACGGAAGAGGCATTATTGAGAAAAGGTTTACCTAGTTTTTCAAATACCTGACTTTCAAAATGGATTTGAGCAGTTACTAATTGAGTGAAAAATAATGAAATGAAAATAATATACTTAAACTTCGCCATGACAATTTGATAATTAGGTTAGTCCTCGCGCAGTGTTAATTATGGTAAATTACTGACGATTACTAACTGATGAAATCAGAAAGATGTACATGGGGGAAACTAAAAAATATGTGGTTGGTAGTTTCAGGTCGGAAAATAGCAGAATTTGGCGAAAAAAAGAATAGAAAAGGGGGAATACCAAAGCTGCTGCTTTCAATTTTGCAAATAATGTACCAGATAAAAGTGGAAAAGCCTCATTCGTAATGAATGAAGCTCTCCGTCATGGTTATGTTGGTATGTTGTTGTATTTTTAGAAGTCCGGACAACGAACTTTTGTTGGTCTTCTCTGTCTTTTATTTTCTAGAATATGTACCACGGAAAGTTCCGGGCCTCCTCGTCCGTAACTAACCTTAGTCAGTGACGATATATTTAAATCAAAAGTGAAGGTAAAATAAGTCTGATTATAATCCGCTCGAATGGCTGCTACCACTGCATCGGTACCTATTAAACCTGTATCAGCATGCCAACGTACCCACGCTCCAAAATGAATGGAAGAAGGTGATTTTGTTCGATGGCTTTTAAGTGTTTTAAATTTCCAAAAACTACCTAGTGTAATTTCTCTATGAGGTCCTTGATCTTGAAAGATAAAACTAGGCTTTAAATAAGATCTTTTTCCCATTCTAAAATCTCCACCTGCATGGAATAACCAACGTCGATAAAGTTTTTCTCCATTGGTAAAAGAGTTTCTTTGAAAGAAACCAACTTTAGGTTGATTAATATGAAACATCGTTCCTCCTACATAAAAAGAGTTATCTCGATCAAGCGCATAAAACCAAGAAAGTCCAGCTGTAATATCCCAATAAGAAATCTTGTTAGTGGTACCTGAATCTACAATTGGCTCAGCATCATTTGCTACAATTTTATTATAATCAACGCGATTAGTAACAAAAGAATTTTGAAGGCCGAAAGACACATAATTAGACCCACTCCCGTCCAAAGACTTTAACATTGACAAGGATAATCCAGCAGAACTAGTTCTGAATCCAAGATCTCCAGCGACATCTGTATAGAGTTGTAATCCTCCTCCTACTAAGTCGGAATTTCTCATTACAAATAACTTTCTATCAACGGATGCTACAATGGTTTTATAACCGTTAGTAATTCCTGTCCACTGTGTACGTGCATTAGCAATCAGTCGAGTGTCGCCCGTAAACAATCCATTTAATGATGGATTCAGAACAGTTGGTGAAGCATGAATATGCGAAAGATGTATATCCTGAGCCTTCGCAATCAATCCGCAAAAGAGAAGCAGGAAAAGCATACTACTTTGGTAAAGTAATCTCATGGGTTAGTTAATTTCAGTTTGATTATGAATCGAAAAACCCTTGACAACGGAACAAACCATTATCTTGCAATTTTTCTATTTTCGTGTGTTTAGGGGGAAATTAAATAACGGGGAGATAAATAAAGAGGGAAGTAAAATGGAAGGGATACTACTGATATAAAAGTCAATTTTCATGCCAGTAGGCAGTAACTACTTCTAATAAAAAAGAAGATTATATTTTACAACTATTAAAAGTCAATTTCCATGCCAGTAGCACGCAATTTTCACCATAATTTTCTTTTTCTAAAAAAAGCGCCAGACAATCAACGACAAATCGCTTGTTGCCTGGCGCAATAAAATATATGTGTAATTCTTAATTTCTCAATAACACTATCCTACTAAAACTGACAAACTAATAAACGTGCATCAAAATCTAGTATAATAGGTATTACAATCCTACTTAAGGATCGTAATGTTTCCTGTACGGGTAAATTCTTCTTCGTTTAGACATCTACCCTCTATGTAATAAACATATACACCTGGATTAAGTGGCTGCCCTTTATGTCGACCATCCCATCTGACAGCAACATCATTTGACTCAAAGATTAATTCTCCCCAACGGTTGTAAATTCTTACTAAATCGATTCCAGCAATTCCTTCTGCTCGAATTTCAAATTCATCATTTGCTCCATCACCGTTTGGTGAAATCATATTCGGTACTTCAAATTCTCCAATAGTACAATCACTATCTACTTTCACGTTAACTGAAGCTTCATTACCACAACCCAACTCATCATTAATACGAGCATAGTAAGTAGTACCTTCTTCTGGTGAAACGGTGATCTCTTTACAATCTCCACAGATTTCATTTCCGGCCATATCATACCATCCGATAATCGCAAGTGGATCTGTTGTAGTCGCAATTAAGGTAGTCTCTTCTCCTTTCAAAATAGTAACATCTGGATAAGGTGAAACGCTGATTTGCGGTGACTCATTTACATAGACAGTAACTTCAATACTCGTATCTCCTCCTAAACAAGATGGAGAAGTAACAGTATAGGTAGTCGTTTGCAACGGAGAAGCAATTGGATCATGACAAGTAGAACAACTTAGTCCCGTACTTGGCTCCCAGATCAAATCATCAGATCCATTCACAAATAGTTCAATCGACTCTCCACGACAAATGTATTGATCTTCTGCACTTAAAATTGTTGCTGTATCAATTGTCAAGTTAGTGGTAACGATACTATCACATCCATAGATACTCATAAAGTTATCAACATAAATACCTGCTTGATTCTGGTAAGCTCCTTCAAGGAATACACTATCTGTACTACAGATCGTTATATCGAATGTATCAGCGTAGGTATCTCGAATAATCAACGTTGTTGTAATCGTACTATCACATCCGTTAATAGTCTGTAAAGAATCTACAAACACACCTGCTGAATATTGGAAGGCTCCTCCCAAATAGATACTATCTCCATTACAAATCTCAGTAGTTACAATTGGAGCATAAACTGGATTAACTATTAACTCCGTTACTACTACACTATCACAACCATTAACTGTTTCGAAAATATCTCGATAGATTCCAGATTCTGTCTGATCAGCTCCTCCCGCGAAGTAGGTCTCCCCTTCACAAATATTCTCAATGACAGCAAAGTCATACGTCGGCAGTACATTTAGAGTAGTTACAATCACACTATCACAATTATTAATCGAAGCAAGCGTATCATAATAAATACCTTGTGTATTCTGATCAGCTCCTCCAACAAAGTAGAACTCGTTATCACAAATATCAACTGTTACTGGAGTCTCATAAACTGGATAAACAGTCAAAATAGTAATAATGTATTGTGGACATCCTCCTGTTCCAACTAATGTATCATAATAGATACCCGTTGTATCAACTAGATTACCAGCAATATTGTAGGTCTCCCCTTCACAGATACTTGCATTTACAGTAGTACTGAAAGTTTGAACAACTACTAAGTCGGTTACAATGGTACTATCACATCCAAACTGAGAGACAAAATTATCGGTATAAACACCTGAAGTAGTCTGCCAATCTCCAGCTAAGAAGAGTGAATCGCCTTCACAAATAACGATCTGTGGATCATCAAAATAAATTGGATGTACAACCAGTCCAACGCTATTTGAAATTACACTACATAATGGCTCCTGAATATCACTTGGATCATTAGCGACTCTTAATCGATAATCACCACCGTCTACTAATTCAGTTACAATTGTATATGTAGCATTTGTTGCTCCAGGAATATCTGTCCAAGTAATACCATTATCATCACTAAATTGCCACTGGTAATATGGAGTTGGATATTCAACAATAGCGGATGAAGTCAGCGTTACTTCGTCTGCTTCACAA
Source organism: uncultured Saprospiraceae bacterium (assembly GCA_937995675.1). Taxonomy (GTDB): domain Bacteria; phylum Bacteroidota; class Bacteroidia; order Chitinophagales; family Saprospiraceae; genus JALZUU01. The sequence goes on along the minus strand of CALKJE010000427.1, from coordinate 1,279 downwards.
GCTTCATCACCTGTAGTAGAAACAATCTCAACGTCTGGTCCACATCCTTGGAAAGTAATCACCTGGCTAGCTGTCGCGGTATTTCCACATGCATCTGTAGCGGTCCACGTTCTTGTTAATATTTGAATATCAATACATTGTCCATCAACCTGTGTTTCTGACAAGCTCAATGTCATATCAGATGGTACAGAACATGCATCCGTGAATTCCGGTGAAATAACTGGTGGTAGTGAATCACAATCTACCGTCATATCAGCAGGCACACTTGTAAACACTGGTGCTTCTGTATCTGGTAACACATTAAACGTCATCGTTGTCTCATTAGAATTTCCACAGTCATCTGTAGCAGTCCAACGATAAGTAATCGTATAGCCTCCACATTGATCTTCTGTATAAGGATCAATTGAATGTTCTACTATATTATTTCCACATGCATCTGTCGCAGTTAAAACTTCAGGTATCGGCAATGCATCATGACAACTAATCGGATTGATTCCCATTGGCTGTGCATCAAATACTGGTGCTTCTGTGTCTGGCAATACATTAAAGCTTGTAGATACCTCACTAGTGTTTCCACAAGCATCTGAAGCTACCCAACGATACGTAATCGCATAGCCACCACACTGATCAACTGTATAAGGATCAATATTCGGAGTTACCGTGACATTGTTACAATCATCCGTTACCGTCAACGTTTCAATCGCTGGCAACGCATCATGACAACTAATATCTGCCATCACTGTTGGTTGCGAATCAAATACCGGTGCTTCTGTATCTGGTAACACATTAAAGCTTGTAAATACTTCACTAGAATTACCACAGACGTCTGTAGCAATCCAACGATAAGTTACTTGATAACCTGCACATAAATCTTCTGTATAAGGATCAATATTCGGAGTTACAGTAACATTATTACAATTATCAGTTACTGTCAATGTTTCAATCGCAGGGAAAACATCATCACAATTTATATCTGCAATTGGTGTCGGTTGAGCATCAAACACTGGTGCTTCTGTATCTGGTAACACGTTAAACGTCTGTGTCTCTGTCGTCGCATTACCACAGTTATCCGTCGCTACCCAACGATACGTAATCGCATAGCCGCCACATAGATCAACTGTATAAGGATCAACCGTTGGCATTATCGTGATCGTGCTACAATCTTCCGTCGCCGTCAGCACCTCTTGTACTGGTAACGCATCATCACAATTAATATCTGCGATCGCTACCGGACTTGCGTTAAACACTGGCGCTTCTGTATCTGGTAACACATTAAATG
>CALKJE010000426.1 GCA_937995675.1 uncultured Saprospiraceae bacterium | reverse complement strand
AAGAATCAAAAACAACTAGTAAACCTGCCTCCGTTACACCAAAGCTCCCTACCAACGCCAATAGTAATCAACGAATGGCCTATCTTTTAGACAGTCTAGCGAATACCGCCAATATCGAAACTTGTTATAACCTTAATGAATTGAGAGCGAGAGATTTTGCTCAAAAAATTAGTAATCAAACTGATATCAATAAAAAGCTTCAATTACAAGTTGGCTATAGTCAAGAATTAATAAATGCTGGTAAAACCACGGAAGCGATCAATGAGCTACTGAGTATCTTATCTATGATTGGAGGTAATAATATTGAGATTGATAAAAACAACAAACTTATCTTTGAACTGTTAGGACTTGCTTATTTAAGAAAAGGAGAACAAGACAATTGCATTGCCAATCACAGTGCCAACTCTTGTATTTTGCCACTTAAAGGAGATGCGATACATACCCTTAAGAGTGGTTCAGAAAATGCCATTCTAACTTATACTAAAATACTACAAAAGTTTCCTGACGATTACCAAACCCGTTGGCTGTACAATTTGGCGTATATGACGCTTGGACAGTATCCGGACCAAGTACCACCAAGTTGGCGGATTCCTGAAAAGAATTTTTTAAAACAACCCACCTCTCTGAAGGCATTTAATAATCGAGCGATAGATGTTGGATTGGACATAACCGGATTATCAGGAGGTTGTTGTGTGGAAGATTTCAACAACGATGGAAATTTAGATGTCTTTATGACCTCTTATGGGTTCAAAGATCCCTCTAGATTATTTTTTAGTGATGGTAATGGAAGTTATAAAGACGTCACTACTGCCGCTGGTTTGAAAGGTATAACTGGAGGACTAAATACGACACATGCAGATTATAATAATGATGGTTTTGTAGACATATTTGTCACCAGAGGTGGTTGGTTTGGAAAAGGAGGAAAATTGCCAAATTCTTTATTGAAAAATAATGGAGATGGCACCTTTACCGATGTCACCGTCGAAGCCGGACTTCTTTCTTTTCATCCTACACAAACAGCCGCTTGGGCAGATGTCAACCAAGATGGTTTTTTAGATTTATATATTGGAAATGAAAGTCAGCCAGGTAATATTCATCCTTGTGAACTATTTATGAATAAAGGAGATGGCACCTTTGTGGATTTTGCTCGTGTATTAAAAGTACAACATATTGGATTTGTAAAAGGGGTTCGTTGGGGAGACATCAACAACGATCAGCTTCCAGATTTATATATTTCTGAATTAGGAAATAAAAACAAACTATATGTCAACCGAGGTGGTACCAATGCTGGAGATTGGCAGTTTGAAGAAATTTCTGCTAAAGCAAATGTGGCAGAACCTATTTTCAGTTTTCCTGCTTGGTTTTTTGATTATGACAATGATGGTTTTGAAGATCTATTGGTGGCAAGTTATGATATGACTCGATTAAAGAATGTCTCTTACGAAGCGGGAGCAGAATATCTAGGTAAAGCACCCACTGCCGCTCTACCAAAACTTTATCGAAATAACGGAGATGAAACTTTTACTGATCTAACCAAAAAGGCAGGACTAGAAAAAGTTATGTTTGCCATGGGAAGTAATTTTGGAGATTTAGATAATGATGGTTTTTTAGATTTTTATATTGGTACAGGAGAACCTGATTTAAGATCTGTAGTTCCCAATCGAATGTTTAGAAATAAAAATGGAAAAGCCTTTGAAGAAGTCACGATGTCAGCAGGGTTTGGTCATATCCAAAAGGGACATGGTGTCGCCTTTGCAGATATGGACAATGATGGAGATCAAGATATATATTGTGTGATCGGTGGTGCCTACCAAGGAGATGTTTCTCAAAATGTTTTATTCGAAAATCCGAATGAGCAAAATAATTGGATTACCATTTTACTAGAAGGTACACAGAGTAATCGGAGTGCCATCGGAGCCCGAATTAAACTGACGCTATCCAACGGAAAAACGATTCACCGAACAGTCGGTACGGGCGGAACTTTTGGTTCTTCTAGTTTGCAACAAGAGATTGGTATCGGGAAAGCTACTAAGGTTTCTTCTATCGATATTACGTGGCCGAAAAAAGGAAGTGAGGTAGCAACTTATAAAAATATTTCTGCTAATCAAGTGATTAAAATCATGGAAGGACAAGCAGAGGTTATTAAGTTAGAACGGAAGAAAATTCCTTTTCAGAAGAAGGAAGGTGGGCATGCGGGACATCAGCATCATTAGAGGGGTTTTGTCTTTTTGTTTTTCAAATGAGTGTAGGTAGTTAGTACTGTTAACTCGGGTTTTTAACTTGATTAATTTAATATTAGTTTTTATTTTTTTTAACATATAGGCACATAGGACACATAGCACTTCTTTCGCGGTTCTAACTCAGGGTGTCTCGTATAAATTTTAGGACAGGTTAAGTGGTAAAAAATACTTAAATCTTTTTTCAAAAAATAGAGGATATAAATATTTTCTATTAAAAAATATACCGGATGGCCAAACCTCCATATTCGCCGCTAAAGCCGTCTCCTCTTCCTAGAAAAAGGAAGGTAGGAACCCAGTCTA
>CALKJE010000425.1 GCA_937995675.1 uncultured Saprospiraceae bacterium | reverse complement strand
TCGGCTAGCCATGATCGCAGTTGTAATCGAAGCAACGGAATCTACATCTCCGCCCAAGTGAATAGATTTACGGAGCGCATCCATCGTCGTTTGGCTATGTTTCAGAATATAAAGAACACAGCCTGCAGTGTACATTGAATCGGAAGGAACACCTTTGATACCAGGCAAAAAATATGGTTTTTGAATAGGTTGTGATCCACAAAGTATTTCGAAATGAGTATCGTTTAAACTTTCGTAAACAGGTAATTGCGCTACTTGTTGAAAGTAGGTTTTGTATTCTTTATTCAAGTTTATTTTTTCTTGACAATATGAAATTACTTCCTGCTGCTTTCCTTTTTTCACCAACATAAATTCAGCAGCTCTAGCTACACACTGACTCGAAATAATCGCATGGATATTTGGATGTGTTGCATTGGCATTAATGGCCGCATATTCGTTAATCAAGTGTTCTGAAATTAAGCCGATCGGAACGGCACGCATGGCTGGTGCATTTCCAGGATTGGGTCGATCTCTTTGAAAATCTCTTACCTGATCGATCGTCATTTCACCAGAATAATACCAACTCATGGAGCCATGTCCGTTCCGTCCATATCCTTTTTCTATCCTTCCTTTTTCGTATTCTTCTTTCCACTTCTTCACCAGTAGTTTTTCCGTAAAAGGTTCCTTAGACATGAGTGCCTTGATGGTTCCAATAGTCATTTCCGTATCATCGGTATAGTCCCAAGCATGATAATTTTTAGTAAAAAGTTCCTTCTTTTCCTCGGGTACTTGAATCGTATGGCGAGCATTGATAAACTTTGTAAAGTCTACGTTTTTTCTAATCCAGTCTCGATCTTGAAATTCGACACCAGCGCCAAAAGCGTCCGCGATGGCTGTGGCAAGGAGGAGGTTTTGCATTTAACTCGTTTATCTAATCATGAATAAGACAATATTGATTCTAATATAAGTTTAGTTGAATTGTCTTTTAGAAAAATTCTTTATTTTTTGCAATATAGCGATTTTATCATACGAAAAACAAACCATATAGATTATCAAAGATTAAGTACTCTTCCAGTCTATTGCTTAAACAAAATCATGTAGATTCGTTGATTGAAATTATTTAAAACAGAAAAAATAAAAATCAGAACATGAAAAACCTCCTTTTCCTTTTTGCACTATCCTTACTTGTCTTTTCTTGTCAACAAGCTCCGGCAGACAAAGGCGCCGCAAAAGAAGTTATGGCCGCAGCACCTGCCATTGATTATCCAGATGATTTAGACAAAGTTTTTGATCACCACGGATCGCTGACAAAATGGAAAGCGATGAAAGAGCTGACTTTTGAGATTGTCAAAGAAGCGGGTAATGAAAAAACCATCACAGATTTAAATACTCGACGGGAACGAATCGAACAACCTAAGGTCACTTCAGGCTTCGATGGAAAAAATTACTGGGTGGTGGCAGATAGTACTTATAAAGGCAATCCAAAATTTTATACCAATCTAATGTTTTATTTTTATGCAATGCCTTTTGTTTTAGCTGACGATGGAATTAAATATACCAAGGCTGATGATTTGATTTTTGAAGATGTTACTTATCCTGGTTATAGAATATCTTATAATGACGGAGTCGGCCTCAGTCCTAAAGACGAATATTTTATTCATTATAATTCTGAAACCTATGAAATGGCATGGTTAGGATATACGGTTACTTATAGTACTGGAGAAAAGAGTGAAAGAATCAGTTGGATCAGATATAATGATTGGAAAAACTACGATGGCTTCAAATTACCAGCAAGTCTTAGTTGGTTTAAAACAGAAAATAATCTGCCTACGGAGTTAAGAAGCACCAGAGAATTTGCGGGAATCAACGTAGCTAGTCAAGCTTCTGCTGAAGGAACGTTTAAAATGCCAGAAGGTGCTAAGGTCGTGGATTAGGGGGCTTTTCTATATTTCGTATTTTTCAAGCGCAACTTCAACCTCAAAAACAATTTCAAACTTCTCTTTAACGTAAAATATTTTTTTTTGCAGCCTGAATATCAGTCGATTACAAGTCTTCGTTTATAGGCTTTGAGGTTGAGGTTGAAGTTTTAAATTTATCTTGACACAGTTTATTGAACGGTCTGTGGATTGGTATTGAAAATACCAACAATTAAGTTTCTTAAAAAAAACAATGGAAGGACTCCATCAACACTTGTTGATGGAGTCCTTCTTCTGGGTAGAGATTTCAACTCAATCCTCCTAAAATTTTTCATAAAAACCCCATGTCTTACTTTCTAAAACTAAGGATATTCTTTCCTTTATAATTGGCAATATAAAGCAAATCATCTATGACTAAAATATCTGTTGGTTTATTGATTCCTTCGATAAAAACCTGTTTCAGTACGCCTTCGTGATTATAACTGAGTACGCGATTATTTTCGAAATCCGTAATAAAAATTTCGTCAGCCGTTGCAAATATTCCAGTAGCTGCATTGATTTTTTCTTCTGTTCCAATAATCTGAAGAGGGTTTCCTTTTTTATCAAAAACCTGAATACGATTATTGTAAGCATCTGCTACAAAGATTTTATCAGTTCCAATAGAAATATCTGTAGGATAATAAAACTCACCTGCGGCTTTTCCTTCTTTTCCGATTGAGTTCCATGATTTTCCATCAAAAAATAAAACCCGATGATTATAAAAATCAGCGATGGCTATTTCTTTTTGATAAAGGTCAATCCCTGCTGGAGCATCGAGACTATCTGGAATAGTGAAAATCGTTTTTTCACCATTTTCTAGTTTCACAATATTATCTGAACCATACTCTGGAATAAATAAGGAAGTTCCATCATTACCCAAATGCATGGGTCGTTCAAAATCGGTAATGGTTGATAGAATTTCTCCTTGAAGACTCAGTTTTACCACTTGATTATGGTCTCCATCTGAAACCCAGAGGTGATTATTTTGCATCGTTAAACCAATAGGAGTAATCTCCCCAAGGTCCATATTACCAACAGGTTTCCAGTTATCAGATGAAGAACTACATCCTGCTAAAATGGCAAATAGACTGATATATAAATATTTCATTTTTTTATTTTAAAAAAGGGAACAACTTTGAGTAATGAATCAAAGTCGTTCCCTTATCATTAGAATTTATTGTTCTCTATCATAATGACAACAGCCAGGTAACGCCTGATAAACGGAGGCTTCTGCTTTGGCAGTTTTGGTGTCATGTCCAGATTTAGCAATGGCTTTTTCGATCATTTCCTGCGTAACGCCCGCCGCTGCGGTGATGGTCACTAGCTTGGAATCTTTATCCCATGCTGCTGATTGAACACCATCCATTTTCATAGCGGTATTTTCAATTCGCGCTTGACACATTCCGCAATTGCCTGCCACAAAAAATTCTAGGGTCTGCATTTCTGTTCCAGTAGCCATCTCCTTCACTTTATGATCGACAGCTTCCACCGTTCCATCTCCTCTTTGGATAGAAACTGCTACCGGGGTATACCCTGCTTTCTCTACTTGCTTTTCCACCGCTGCAATCGTCAAAGCCTTTTTTGCAGGGTATTCAAAATTCATCATCCCGGTTTCCATTTCAATCTTCACTTTTTTAATGCCTTTTAATTCTTTAAATTTTTTCTCTAATCCATAGGCACAAAACGGACAACCAAGTCCTTCCACTTGAACGGTAAATAGGTCAATATCTTTTGACTGACCGTAAATTGGATTACTAATTCCTGCGAATAAAATCGCGACAAAAACTATTATGATATTTTTCATTTTAATAAAATTTTAAAATTGTGACCGCCATAAAGACACTAAGTCACTAAGGAATTTTTCCTACGGAAAAATTTCACCTTTTTAATGGCTAAATAATTTATTCTTTCGTTCTATATCCAGAACTTTTTAAAAAACATATCTCGTTCCTAGAAAGACACTAAATTTTCGCCTTTCTACTTCTGAAATATCTTGTACTAAAGGAAATTGAATGGAGGCTTCTACCGTTACTCGTCCTTTGGCGTATTGGATACCTTGTGCATACAACAACATAAACTCGTCTATCACTGGATACCAGCTATTCTGATATTCGAAGTATAAGTTGATTTGTTTGACAGGATATACAGATGGTAAAAGCGGTAAACCAAAACCAAGTTTATATCGAAACTCATCCAAATCATTGGATGGACTTAGATTAAAACCGAGTTCATTGGAAATACCATATTTGATGGATTCATATCCTGCTACGATCCCCAAATAACCATGATAATTTCCGGTACTAATTCCGTCAATATCTAAGGCTTTTCCAGTGGGTAAGGTTTGCAATGTTTTAGCGACCATCCGGAAGGTTTTACCCATTCCATCTTTTCGATAAAATTGATATTTCGCCAGTAATTCCACGTCTCCGAGGGTTTGTCCACTTCCTCCATCCTGGAAGTTATAGGTAACCAAAGGGAGGTGAACTGCCACCAGAGAGTTGGACGTTGGCAAATAATGAATCATTAGAGGAGCTTTGACAAAAGTTCCTCTATCTGTCTTTCTAATTTCAGTCAGTGATTTTATAATCCAATTGTTGGCTCCAAGCATAATCGGCTTATCAGTTGTAATTGGAGGACCTTGCGCAGTACTTTGAATACTACCCATCAACAGAAGCAATAAAACCACCAACCAAGGTTGGTTTTGCATGATTTAAATTTACTGTATAGATAAAATAAGATCTCGTTTGCTTCGCAAACGGATGATTGTTTTCACTAATCAAATACAGTAAAAGCTATAAAAGGAAAGACTGAATAAGAACGGGTATGTCCTGATCCAGCAAAGGAGGAATATAGTTTTGGTGAGGAATAATACGTTTCGCAAGATCAAGGGTTTGATTTGCGTAAAAGACCGCTACAAAGGCGGAAATAAAATTAATATTTGTTTCGGTTAGTTGTTCGGATATGACTTTTTGGGTATCCATATCGGGAGTGACCACCATACTTTCATTAGAGCAACAATCTCTTTCGATATCAGCTGTAGGTTCCACGGTAGATTTCACGGTAGATTCCACGAAATGGCAACTGCTGCTTCCCGAAGCAACCATCGAACAAGCTTTCTGGCAATGACTTTTCTCCGCCTTATCATGGCAAGATTCTGCTGTCCCAAAAAGGCTAAAGCTCTTGATATTTCCTTGACAATAATGAAGATCAATAGAAAATCCTGTTGAGGACAGCAGTAACATAAATGCCATCAACAAGGAAGTAACTTTAGCTATTTTTCTAATTTTTATCACGATATAAAGATAACGGTATTTTTTAAAAAAATGTTTTCTAATGTAGAAAAAATGTTTTCCAACAGACCTTATGCCATATGCTCCTTACCAACAAGTTCTGCCACTACTCTTCCACTGGCCATTGCCGCATTCAAAGAACTATTCGCCAGATAATCACCACAGCAATAAATGCCATCATAAGGAGTGATCATATCTATAGCAGATTGGTATTTTAAGTCTGTCACCTTAGGCAAGGCTTTTTTGATATGGAACATTTTTAATAATTCTCCTACCTCAATTTTACAATGCGTTACCAATTCTCCTTTTACTTGTTTAACCATATCAGCGGCGGATAGGTCGTGATTTTTAACCACCGTTACAGAAAGAATGGCGGTATTTTCTTCGCCTTTATTTCCATATAAATCCTCTAGGTAATGAAAATTATTGACCATGGTTTCTTTACCAGGCAATAGACCAATGATCGGATCTTCTAAAATGGATTTTGGAGATTGGAAATATAAGTTATAGCAAGATTTCCATTGGGTAGGTTTAAGATTTTTATTGATAAAAAACGGAGATGGATCGGTAGCGATAATAATTTGTTCTGCTGGTAGCACTTCTCCTGATTCTAAATAAATCTGTTGGCCTTCAATTCGATTGACTACTGTTTTGAAACGAATCGTTGTGCGGGTCAATTGATCAGCCAATTGGTCCGGAATGGCTTGCATACCTTTGCGAGGGATGGCTGCGTATCCATTGCCAAACATTTTATAAACGAATTCAAACATTCGACTCGAAGTCTCTAAATCTTCTTCGAGATAAATACCTGCAAAGAATGGTTGAAAAAAGTCTCCGATCATTTCCTCAGAGAATCCATATTCTTGTAAATATGTTACGGTGGTCATTTCAGGTGCAGCAAAAATATCTTCCATGCTTTTCTTTTTCAGGGCCAAGGATAGTTGTAAAATCAATCGTTTGTCATTGATTGATCCTACGTCTGCAAAAGTGGTCGGCCAGAGAAAGGAAACGTCTCGCATCGGATCACCGATTTTTTCCATTTTCCCATTTTTAAAAATCACACTACCCGGCAGAAAATTGATTAAATCTAATTTTTCATAATCAAGATAATGTTGTGCCTCGGGATATTCAGTCAATAATACTTGAAAACCATGATCGGCTGGAAAACCATTTAGATCGTCAGATTTGACTCGCCCGCCTACACGATCGGTTGCTTCGAGAATGGTTGGGGTGTATCCTGCTTTTTCTAATTCAATGGCTGCCACCAAGCCGGAAACGCCAGCACCGATGATAATTGGATTCTTCATGATGTTTAATGAATAATTCTTAAATGAATGAATAATTAATAATGGCTCTTCTGACGTGTTTCTTAAATCAAGAATTTATTCATTTCTAATGATATGAACGCTAAGAGCAGTAGGAATAATAGCTCTTTTAAGTTGGAGCATTACTATCCTAGGTTCTTAAAATAGTCTTTGTAGATTTTTTTTCGGGGATAAAAGCCCAGAAACATTGCGGGGTATAATAACAAAGATAGGATAAAGTTAGTGCCAGAAAAAGTAATATCATCAATTATTACAGAATTGTTTTCGTCTACCCGTTCTACGATATGGTGGTGAGTCCAACTTTTGAGTGGCCAGGGAAGTTTTACCCCTACATCAATAAACCAAGCACGCTGATCAGTCACTTCGTCTTCTACGATATCGCTGATCCATTCAGCCTTCACAGGACTAATAAATTGAATGTGGACTTTGTCTCCCTTTTGAGAACCTGTAAATTCTTTGATTTTCATTTCGCCGATAGGCGGCTTAAGTGCTTCGAAAAGACGACGATCAAAGGCCGCCATGACTTTTTTATAATTTCCTGAGACAGGTGTTTTTAAGACTAGATTCATTTTTTATACTATGTTTTCATAGGGAACAGGTGATGGGGAGAATTGTTGAGGTATAATTATAATGATGAAGTTGGTAGGTATTACTTAACTGAGCATTTGATATTTTGTCAAATATGGTATAGCGTAAATATTTCCAATGAAAGTATCATGAAAATAATATTTAAAATTAATTGTGTTTTAATTTTTATTTATAAAACAATTAATTATCTTGCGGTTAGGTTGTCCTAGCTAGTACAGAAGCGAAGACAGATGCAGGATTTTTTAATTTTTAGTGAATCCATCTGCCCGGCCAGCAGATTCACAGCGCGCTTATTTTTTTAGATTTTTTTACATAACTAATGTGGGAATTGTTCTGCATCAGGGTGGCGAAGCTGTACAGGTTATAGACTTCGTCAGGAGTTTGGTGTTGGTTTGGCTCGCTGCAAGGCGGACAGGCACAGACCTTCGGTCAAATTCAAGGGGGTGGGCCCACCCGGAGGGTGTAGTCTTTTGTTGTAAATATTATTGTTTTTCAATCACTTCAGTCAACCAAAATAACCTTTTCCTATTCCATTGATTCTGTTCTAAATTAGTTATTCGAACAGAAAACATTTTTCTACTTTAAAAACCACCTACCCAAAATCTCCAAAAAGAAACTTTTCTATAAATACGTCAGCACAAAAGCTTTGCCTTTCTGACCGGTACCATCCAGATAAGCTTTATGGCTGTTCTAGTGAATTGCGGAAATCGCCCAGCGCATTTTCATTGAGAATAAAAAGTATAATGCAGTTTTAAAGAAGGGTTTCAAACATATCTGATTCAAATAATATCGCCACAGACAAGATAAACTTTGCAACATTTATGCTGGCTGCAATCCTCCCACCTGCTCAATCCTACGTGTTCGTTCCTTCAAAAAAGCGATAACTTCCTCGTCCGATTTGTAAACATCATTAATATTCACAAATTTACTAGCCAATACATCGTAGCGTTTTAACATCAACCAAAGCCATACTTCCTGAAAATCCATTCCTACAAAAACGATCGCTTTGTTCTCTACATACTTATCTTTATTCTTAATAAAATCAGTTGGCATATCTGTCCAATGACGATGAGGACTGAGGTGATGACCAATATGATATCCATCATTAAAACAACGACGATTGTAAAGACTATTGATACAAGTGATACTATTTCGATAATTATTTGCGGGATCGTTGGCATCGATAAAAGCGTGTTGTCCCCAATTTCCAGCCATCATCGAAAATCGAATAAGGATAAACGGAACAATAAAAACAATCATCGTCGCTTGCCAGCTAATAAAACAAAGTACTCCCGCTAACAATAGAAAACTAAATTCTCCACGCACCACTCTCTTGATAAAATCTGATCGTTCTCGTTTTTTAAAATAATTGATTAATTCTAAAACACCAATAAATAAAAAGACGCCGAAATAATGCATAAATCCTCGGAAGCTATCTCGTTGGTATTTCATAGTTGAAGACTTGTCTGCTTCCATATTATTTTCAGCATGGTGCATTCCAATATGGTGACTAAAATAAGTCTCGGGTGACTGTCCCATAAAAGGTCCCAATACCCAAGGAATATAATGATTGCCCCAATTATGCTCGCGCTTAAAAAACGGTCGGTGACTCGTGTTGTGCAACATCAACGTATACGGTCCTAAAAAATAAACCAGCATCACTAAATAGACAACTGAAGCGCCGCCCCAATACCAACCAGAAAGAACATTGGTATACAATAAAATCGCAAAAGGAATTTGAATAAAAGTGATTTGCAGACAAAGCCAGATAAAAGGTAAGTCTCGCTCGTCCCGAATCAAGCGTAGAAAAAATTTCTCCAATCCATTATAGCTGGTTTTCTTCTCAAAGGTAGGATCTGTTATTTTCTCTAGTTTAACCATTGTAAAGGGTTTTGAATTATTGAGTTTTGGGTTTTGAGTTATTTTACGTCTAGTTTCTGATTGTACAGCTTGACGTCCTCAGCTTTTAGCACTCGTTTAAACTTTCATTAATTGGATGACAAAGATAGAGAAAAACTGGTTAAGAATAGCAGTATGAGTCTTGTTCAAGCTGTCAGGACAAGGTAAAAAGTGGAGGTGGTTTTTATAAAAAAATTCGAATCAACCTTAGGAATAGAGAATCTGGTAGGAAGCGACAATCAATATTGGATATTCATTATTGATTATTGGATATTGATTCCTCTTCTAAAATCGCATCGTAAAGACCGTTCCTTCTTCTGGTTCAGAGAGTACGGCCAAGCTTCCTTTGTGCATTTGCATGATTTGTCTAGAAAGGCTGAGTCCAATTCCGGAACCTTCTTTTTTGGTGGTAAAAAAGGGCATAAATATTTGTCCCAACTTTTCTTCATCAATACCTGCCCCATTGTCTACTACACGGATAACGGGAGACTGATTAGAGAGACGTTCGAGTCGTAAGATAATTTCTGGATCTTTTCGTTTTTGTTCACCAGCAACGGCTTCAATCGCATTTTTTACCAAGTTGATTAATACCTGTTCGATGAGTCCCGGATCAGCTTCGATAAGTACGGGCCTTTCAGGTAGCACCATTTTAAAGTCAATTTCTTTCTCAGTAAACACTGGACGGAATAACATCTCTACTCGACGTAGCATCTCTCGTGCATCAACGGTCTCAAAAGTAGGCAAGGGAATCCGAGTTAAATTTCGATAGGTTTCGGTAAATTTCAGGAGCGCTTCGCTACGACGGTTGATGGTTTTTAGTGCTAGTCGAATGTCCTGTAATTCTGCTTCAGTCAACGGCTCATCTTCCCGCAACATCCCTTCCATGGTAGTAGCAAGAGAGGCGATCGGTGTAACAGAATTCATAATTTCATGCGTCAATACTCTGATCAGTTTTTGCCAAGAAATAAGTTCCTGCTCTTCCAGTTCTCCGTGGATATTCTGTAATGAAACCAATTTAAAAGCATTGCTCTTCATTTTAAATTCTACCGCTTGTAAGGATAATTGTAGCAACTCATTATTTACATTTATTTTTACTAACTCACGGTCACCATGCTCTAATTTTTTGATTGTTTCAAAAAGAACATCATCTACTTGTTTTAAATAATATACATCTAACAAATACGGTTTTTTCAAAATTTCTTTTAACCGCTTATTCATCAAAACTACTTTGTCATCTTCATCAAAACACAATAATCCTACATCTACATTTTCTACTATGGTTTGAAGATAATTATGATTGGCTTCTTGTTCAGAACGAATATTTAAAAACTTTTCATTGATTTGATTAAAAGCCTCATAAAGTTCTCCAAAGGTTTTTCCTTTATGGTGGCCAGAATACGTCGCAGAAAAATCTTCATATTTTATACCTAATAAAAAAGAAGTAAAATCTCTATTGGTCTGATCAACATAACGAACAATCTGCCAAACAACTCCTACTAAAATCAATGCTAGAATAAAAATAGTAACATAGTGAGCTGTATTTTGATAAAAATAAACCAACGCTAGTACCAACCCGATTAAGAGCAGTAAGCGAAGGAAGAGATTGAATTTGAAATTTTTAAGCATTTTTTTATGTTGTTGAATCGCTTCGCTTGTTGAATCGTTTAATCGTTTAATCGTTTAATCGTTTAATCACGTTAGAAATTATTTTTATAAAATAAAAATAATTCAACGATTCAACACATCAACGATTCAACATTACTAAAGTCCGTGTTTTTCCATTCTACGATATAAGGCTGCTCGGGTAATTCCGAGTTCAAGGGCTGCTTTGCTGATATTGCCTTTGTGTTTGGTGAGGGTTCTTTTGATGGCCCATTGTTCCAATTCTTCTAGATTATAATTT
>CALKJE010000424.1 GCA_937995675.1 uncultured Saprospiraceae bacterium | reverse complement strand
TTATTATCTAGCTACTTCAACAAGTATTTGGATTAAATTTTGTGGGAAAAATGCTAAGAATTCCTACTAAATTAACTACAATAATGACCAGAAGTCAACTTACATCACTTTCCCTGGCTTTTTTATTTTTCTTCCTTGCTGCAGGCTACGATTTCTATACCGATCGTCAGACCAGTTTGTCTCGTTATGAAAATGCCATCGAGTCTTACCTACACCAACAAGAAGATCGGGTAGAAGACATCATGGAGGATCGAGACTTTATCTATCGAATTACTGGAGCTGATACTGAAAGTTTGTCCAAGCGGTCTCAAGATCTTAAACGACTTCAAGAATTAGCGGTAGAAGATTTTACTATTTACATTACAAAGAATGATTCCATTGTTTTTTGGAATAATAATCTTTCCACCTTACCTAAAGAAGCATATGGTTATGATAATGGAGAACGAACCAGTAAGTTTGTTGTTCACTCCAATGGTTACTACCAACTAACGAGTCAAACCAGTATTGATGAAAAATTAGGTCAGTATAATATTCACGCGATGATTCCTATTCGCTATAATTATCAACTGGTTAGTAATTATATCAAAGACCAGTTTGTAGCGGATGATCAGATTCCCAAGATGGTAGAATTGTCAGATGACTTTACAGAGTACGCCATTAATAATAAAAAAGGAGAACGACTTCGCTACCTCGATGCACCAGATAATCTCGTAGATGTACGTAATCAGCGATTACTTTGTTTACTAATATTTTTAGGCCTTTTTACATTGGGTGTCTTCATCCATATTACCACCTTAAAAATTATCAGAAAGCATAAACCTTGGATGGGAGCAGCCTTTATGGTTGGCTCAGTTCTGTCCTTACGATTGATCAGTATTGTTGGTGGATTTACCGAGCGCTTCAGTGCACTTCCATTTTTTCAAAAAATATTTGATTCTGATTCGATTTGGACGAACTCTTTGGGAGATATGTTTATTGATGTAAGTCTCTTACTTTGGCTAATGGTGTTCTTTCACCAGACTTATCCCATGCAGCGCAATAAAGTGATGAGTGAAAGCAAGCAGTTTAGTTTGACGGTAGTTAGTTATTTTTCTATTGTACTAAGCTTTTTATTTTTGACGGCAGTTTTTAAAATGATCGTATTCGATTCTGGTCTGAATTATGATTTCAATAATGTTTTCAATTTAGATTCTAAAAGTATTACTGCCATCGTTGCAGTGGTGATCTTGCTTACGGCCCTTTTCGTCTTTTCACATCGGATGATTTTGATTGTCAAGAAAATGGAGATTCCACTTAAGCGCAGATTAGTAGCGCTAGGGTTGGCAAATCTTTTAGCCTTTCCTATTTTTTATGCCTCTGACTTTTTGATTCACTGGGGAATTTTATTTGCTATTTCTTTTACTTTGATCATATTTTTTGATCTTTTTGTCGATCGTCAAAATGTCGATTTTCTTTACTTTATTTTCCTTTTAGGAATTTTAGCATTTTTCCCTTCGGTTCTTTTGTTTATGTATAATTCCTATCTGGACAATACTATCCGGTCTGATTATGCTCGTGAACTATCCGAACTTCGAGATCCCTATGCTGAACGTTCATTTAAGAAATTAATAAATTTTGTAAAGTCCGATCCGGTGATTGGTAAGCAGGTCGAAGTTCCCGTTGGTTTTAAAAATAAAGCTAGACCCATTGAGAATCAAATCGATTTATTTTTAACTTCTGATAACTATCTTTTCTATAATTATAAATATAAAGTCAGTCTTTTTAATCGATACCATTCTCCAAAATTAGAAGAACAAACGCAGAATAGTTACGACGCCTTTCAAACGAAACTAAGTAAGGCTACTCCGCTAAAAGGGTCGAATAAAGATTTGTATTTCTACGAAAATGCGGATGAACAAGAATGGTCTTATTTACTTGAAATACCAATTTTGGGTGGTGAATCTAACTCTCAAGGAAAAACGATGGTACTCGAGTTTATACGCTCTAGACGAGAACAATCTAAAGTATATACAGAACTCTTAGTAGATCAACCTTATAAAGAGTTGGAACGATTAAGCAAGTATGATTTTGCGGTTTATCACAATAAAAAACAACTAGACTCGAAAGGGAATATCTATGGTTCTGTTCTCACCTTAGATAATCTTCCTGGTCCTGATAATTTTATAGAACAGAACATAGGCAATCGAACAGAGATTATTTATCAATCTGCTGATGAAAAAACCGTTGTCATCATCGGTCGTGACCGAGAAACGATCATCAAGATGATCTCCTTATTTTCATATATGCTAACGCTAATGATTGGGATTGTTTTTATTGCCATGGGATTAAACACTATTTTTAAATTCGTCCCAAACACGTTCAATTTCTACCTACTTCGGAGTCCTTCTCTTAAAAATAAAATTCAACTAGCAGTAGTCGTTCTTACTGTTTTCTCATTCTTATTTATTGGTTTTACAACAACTTGGTTCTTTAAAAATTCTTCTGAAGAATACCACGAAAAAAGACTAGAAAGAAAAGCCAGTTCTGTACTCACCGACGCACAACGCGAAATAGAACGAATGAGTGCAGGCTTAAAACCTGACGAAATACTGGAAGGTAAGGATATCAAATCTATTCTAAAACCTGTTTCTGAAACACACCGAATTGATATCAACTTATACGATTTGGATGGTAATTTAATCGGTTCTTCTGAAGAAGATTTATATCGAAAAGAAGTCATTTCTCGACAGATGGGTTCCGTTGCATTTCAGGCACTCTCCCGTCATGGACGTTCTCACTATACCCAAGATGGTGAACATATTGGTAGCTTAAATTATAAAGCAGCTTATGTTTCCTTACTCGGTTCTAATGAACAACCCGTTGCTTATATGGGACTACCCTATTACTCCAAACAAAGTAAGATGAGTAATGATGTAACCCTATTTTTAAGTACGTTGATCAATGTTTATGTATTTTTATTGTTTATTGCCGGTGGTATTGCGATGTGGACTGCACGTTCTATCACCAAACACATTACCAAGATTGGAGAAAAACTAAAAGAAACAGAACTCGGAAAAAACAACGCGCCGCTCGAATGGGAAAGTGATGATGAGATTGGTGCCTTGATCAAAGAATATAATAAGATGATCCGGCAACTCGACTCTTCCGTTAAAAAACTGGCACAATCCGAACGAGAAGGTGCTTGGCGAGAAATGGCCAAGCAAGTAGCGCATGAGATAAAGAATCCGCTGACCCCAATGAAGCTCAGTATTCAATATCTACAACATGCTTTCCAATCTCGTCCTGATAATGTAGAACCGCTTCTAAAACGCGTATCTGCCACCTTGATCGAGCAAATTGATAATCTATCACATATTGCAACGGAGTTTTCAAACTTCGCAAAAATGCCTCAAGCTGAAAATCAGCAGATCGTTCTGAATAATCATGTAACCAGTGTCTACAATCTTTTCCGTAGTGAAAATGTAGATATGAGACTGAGTGTACCTAAAGAATCCTTTGTGGTTTTTGCTGATAAAAATCACTTGGTACGGGTATTTAATAATCTAATTAAAAATGCTATCCAGGCCATACCGGAAGATCGCAATGGCGTTATTACCGTTTCGCTTTATAAGCAAGATGATGAAGTCGCGATTGTCTGTGTCCACGATAATGGATCAGGTATTTCTGATGATAAAAAGAATAAAGTATTTGTTCC
>CALKJE010000423.1 GCA_937995675.1 uncultured Saprospiraceae bacterium | reverse complement strand
TTGTAAAGTTCCGGCTCCGCACCCGTCTGAGGAAAAACCAGTTTTAATTCACTACCAGACGTCTGCAATAATTCAGCTCCTGCCTTTGGAGAAACACAAACCCAGTCAATTATTTCAGGAGCTGCGAGCGTACCGTTGGTTTCGATCGCTACCTCTAATCCCACCTCTTGAAAAGCCTGAACCATCGGCTCGTCTAATTGCAGCAACGGTTCTCCGCCAGTACAGACAACATAAGGTGTCCCCGTTTTTTTTCCTTTTGGCCAAAGTGACAATACTTTTTTCGCCAACTGCTTAGCGGTATACTTTCCGCCATTGTCTCCATCCATTCCCCAAAAATCCGTATCACAAAATTTACAAATTGCTTTATGTCGATCTTCCTCTCGCCCACTCCACAAGTTACAACCCGTAAACCGACAGAACACCGCAGGCCGTCCTGTATGTGCTCCTTCCCCTTGCAGGGTATAATAAATTTCTTTGACTTTATAATATTGAATTGCCACTCGTAATATTTTCGTTAGACTTTATGCTGGAATATTTTGCATAGAAGTTGTTTAAGAATGTTCACAAAAGGTGAGGATAAGTGCTTGGTTGTCAAGACAAAACAAATTTTGAGGTTCATAGCCAAAGCTATGGTGCCGATAAATTTGTGAAGTATTGACAATCAATGACTTGTCCGCAACCATTGTGCTTCATTTTTAAACAACTTCATAAAGTCTATTAGTTGGTTGCCTTTTTTGCGACCAAAACATAATAATTAAAAATAGTTTCTCTCTTATACAAAACAGAACTTAACATTTCGCAGTTTCGATCTGTAAGCATCTTGCGATACTCTGGTAGATCATATTGATGCGGATGAAGAATATCTCCAGGAATCATTCGAAACAATGATTTAAGCATGCCATGATTATGCGCATCAATCGATAAAATAATCGTTCCTCCTGGACGCGTAATATCCACCAACTTATCCATACAAGCCGATAAGTCTGCTACGTGATTGATGGCATTGATACAAAAAACATAATCGAAATCTTCTGTCTTTTGATAATCTTCAAATGCTTGATCATGGAACTTCACATACGGATAATCCGTTTCTCGAAAATGCTCCAACTTCTCTCGATAGTCCGTCAGCAAAGGATCTAGTGCATCAATTCGCAATTGATCCAACACCATATAAATACCTGCCGGACCACAACCAATATCAATCGCTCGACTATTGGCTTTTGGCGTCACCTTGATGTCCCGCAAAAAATTTTGCCAGTAGTCTCGCTTCCACTCCAAATAATTCTTTTTGGGCTTATTCCGCAAATAATGTTGCCACCAGCGAATCTCAAAAGCCTGCGCTATTTTCCAGCGTAACGACATGTAATAATCTATTGTTTATGCGAATCAAGGGTTGAAAAAAATTGAAACAATATCATTCTAATTGACATCGGTGTTTCCTGCTATTTGCTTCTTGCCGCTTGCCATTTGCCTTCTTCTATCGCGATTGAGTGAAGCAAATAATAGTTTCATAACTCATTGTTAGTCCTAAAGTTAATATTACCTTGATTCGTACTATTTTAAAAATTTTATAAACAAAACGTGAAGTTACACAAGTTTTGATTGAAGTTGTTTAAGAATGTTCACAAAAGGTGAGGATAAGTGCTTGATAATGTGGGCGATGCTCATTTTTCTCTGAATAGCCTTAGCTATTGAGATAAAAATAGCAGAAGATCCACGTTATCAATGACTTGTCCGTAAACATTGTGCTTCATTTTTAAACAACTTCATTAAGTAAATCAGAGAACTATAGGTTCAATTAGAAAATGCTTCTTACTATTTGCTTCTTTCATTCCTTATTCGCGATTGAAGAGAGCAAGTAGCAAATAGCGAGAAGCAAGTAGCAAAAATCATTCATAGAAGATCAAGTTTGCCAATTTTAGCCAATTGAAGTTTAAATAATCCTTTAAAAATCACTTGCATTTTAAACTATCAATCGTTAGTTTTGTTAAGATTTCGGCCGAAATATCGTAAATTAGAGGCTAGCGTATTCAATTTTTATAAAATTCATTATGTCAAAAAAATCTTATAAGCTTTCCGTAGCTGCGGTCGAAAAGACAACTGAAGATTGTACGATTGTCACTTTAGAGGTGCCAACGGAGATTCGGTCTGACTTTACCTTTCAGCAGGGACAGTATTTGACACTGATCGCGGAGATCAATGGGGAATCGGTTCGACGATCTTATTCGCTCTGCTCTAGTCCGTTAGATGATGCTTGGAAGGTTGGTATTAAGCAGATTCCAGAAGGGAAGTTTTCTACTTATGCCAATGAGCAACTCAAAGCGGGCGATACGCTTGAAGTCTTACCTCCCAATGGTACTTTCTTTGTTCCAGTAGCACCTGATCAGGCTCGCAATTATGCTGCTTTTGCCGCAGGAAGTGGGATTACGCCCATTTTATCTATTATCAAAACACATTTACAGGCGGAGCCAAAAGCTACGTTCAAATTATTCTATGTCAACCAAACGGTAAAGTCTATTATCTTAAAAGAAGAATTAGAGGCTTTGAAGAATCGTTTTATGGAACGACTAGAAATCTTTTATTTTCTGACCCGTGAGCAACGCAGTGTTCCACTTTTTAATGGTCGCCCCGATGCAGAAAAACTAGATATTATTTTCAAAACAATTTGCGACGTAGAACAGATTGATCATTATTTTTCTTGTGGACCCGAACCGATGGTCCTGTTGATTCGAGATTTTTTATTAGAAAAAAAGGTACCGAAAGATCGTATTCATTTTGAATTATTCAACACGGGTGGCGCTCCTGAAAAACGAAAAGAGATTGCCAAAAAATTGAGTGGTAAGGTGGCCGATGTAACGATTATCGAAGGAGGGATTACTACTAATTTTAAAATAGAACAAGGCTCTGATAATCTATTAGATGCCGCCATGAAAAATAGTGCTGACTTACCTTATGCTTGCAAAGGCGGAGTTTGCTGTACTTGTCGCGCCAAATTGATCGAAGGAGAAGTGGAGACTTTAGTCAATTACGGATTGGAAGAGGAAGAGATTAAGGCCGGCTATATTTTGACTTGTCAGGCATTGCCGATTTCGGAAAAAGTAGTGGTGGATTTTGATGTTTGATATGGTAATTAATAATTTTTTAATGAAGAATTAATAATGTGCTTTATCGTGTTTTACTAATAACGCGATTAAGGGAAGCAAGTAGTAAATAGCCAGAAGCAAATAAATTGTTTGACACAAAAATTTCTTTTTTTAGTAGGTACACAAAATATTTAAAAATAGAATGTTATGGAAAAAATAGTGAATCAAGAAGCAGCTTTTCAAGCAAGAATTGACGCTGGAGAAAAAATCGAACCAAAAGATTGGATGCCGGAAAAGTATCGCAAGACACATATTCGTCAGATTTCTCAACATGCTCATTCTGAGATTGTCGGAATGTTACCGGAAGGAAACTGGATTACTCGAACGCCTACCCTACGCCGTAAAGTTGGTTTATTAGCAAAGGTACAAGACGAAGCGGGTCATGGACTCTACCTTTATAGTGCTGCCGAAACTTTGGGTATCAGCCGTGACGAATTATTTCATCAACTACATATTGGTAAAGCAAAATATTCTAGCATCTTCAATTATCCAACCATGACTTGGGCAGATATCGGAGCGATTGGTTGGTTAGTAGACGGTGCG
>CALKJE010000422.1 GCA_937995675.1 uncultured Saprospiraceae bacterium | reverse complement strand
TCGGAAGAAAATATAAAAATCGCCGTTGAATACAATCTGTGGAATCGACCGATTATCAAAGAGTTGTTAGCGGAAAATAAAGCGTTTGACAAGTTTTATGGTGGTTTATCTGGCGTTACTTATAAGGCAACAAAACGGCAATATGAACTTATTGCAGGAATGGTTCAACGTGAAAATTTGGCAGAAGAACCAATGCCGGATTATGTGGAAGGAATTACGGCTGTTCATCCACTAAACCTGATCTTACATGGACCTCCTGGAACTGGAAAAACCTATAAGACCATCGATCATGCCTTAGCGATAATAGAGCATCGTACGCTAGAAGAGTTGGAGCTAGAACCTCGATCCGATCGTCATCAACGGTACCAAGAATATTTGGAAGAAGGGTTGATTTATTTTGTCACTTTTCATCAATCCTTTACTTATGAAGATTTTGTGGAAGGGATTAAACCCGTTACCGAAAAAGGGCAAATTCGTTACGAAATTCAAAATGGTATTTTTAAACATATCTCTCTCGAAGCCAGACAAGAATTGGTCGATGATATGATGGAAGCAATTCCAGCTCCTCATCAGTTGGTAGATTTTAAACCACTTTACAAATCCTTTTTACAATATTTAAAAACGGATGCTTTTGAAAGTTTTCCGGGGCCGGGCGGTAGTAAATTATTTTTACATCGAATTGAGCGAACTGGAAATTTAAAAGTTCGAAAAGAAAAGTTCTTTGGTCTCGGATCTATTTCACGAAAAAAATTAGAAAAAATATTCTATGAATTTCAAGCACTAGATGCTACGGAACTAACAGATCCGTTGGCAGTAGTACGAAGCAGTGCGAACGTCTCGAATGCGGAAGATTATTTAATTGTCTTGGCTTCCTTACAACGGTTTCAGCAACAATATATGGAGACCAGTTCGTTGATTGAAGGAGCAGAAGGTGAAATTGTTTTACCGGAAATTTCTATGGCTCATTTTTCTGAAATAGCTAGAAAAACTACCGATCGGTTTGTATTGATCATTGATGAAATAAATCGTGCGAATATTGCTAGTGTCTTTGGTGAATTGATTTCATTGATTGAACCCAATAAACGAGAAGGAGCACCAGAAGCCTTGCATTTAGTTTTGCCTTATTCTAAAACCTTGTTTAGTGTTCCACCGAATCTTTATCTTTTGGCAACGATGAATACGGCAGATCGTAGCATTGAAAATTTAGATTTTGCACTCCGTCGCCGCTTTGCTTTTGAGGAAGTATTACCGGACCCAGCGGTCATCAGTAAATTAAATCAACAACCATTGATGGATGGAATTCATTTGGAGCTTATGCTAAAAGCGATGAATGAAAGAATCGCTTTGCTATTAGATCCAGCGCATTGCATTGGGCATTCTTATTTTTTACAAGTTCAGAATTTAGCAGATTTAAGAAAAGTATTTGATCGTTCTATCCTTCCATTATTAAAAGAATACTTCTTTGCAGATCCAGGTGAAATAGGATTGGTATTAGGTAAAGCCTTTATGGAAACTAGAAGTGTAGATACAGACGTCTTCGCTGATTTTCAACATCCATATACTCCGGACTTTTCAGACCGAAAACGCTATCGGATCAAATCGGCAGCAGAAGTAGATGCCGCAGGATTTATGGCCATTTATCAGTAAGTTGATTATTTATAAATGAACAGTTTTTCTAATGTGGATGTTATGAACTGCGAAATACGAACGAAAGGAGCAATTATATTGAACAACTTCTACAAGTGCTCTGTATATTCGTTATTTTTGTATAAAATTTTAGATATTATGAAGGTTGAACAAATATATACGGGATGTCTAGCACAGGGTGCTTATTATATTGAGAGTGATGGAGAAGCTGCGATCATTGATCCGTTGCGAGAAACAAGTCCTTATATATTAAAGGCTGAATCTAATAAAACAAAGATTAAATATATTTTTGAAACCCATTTTCACGCTGATTTTGTCTCTGGACATTTGGATTTAGCAAAAAAGACAGGAGCAAAAATTGTTTATGGCCCGCAAGCCGAGACTAGTTATCCAAAACATTTGGCGACCGATGGCGAAGTATTTAAACTAGGTAAGGTAACGATTACGGTTTTACATACGCCAGGGCATACGCCAGAGAGTACGACCTATTTATTAAAGGATGAAGCGGGTGAACCTTACGCGATTTTTTCAGGTGATACGCTTTTTATCGGTGATGTAGGACGACCAGATTTGGCTCAGAAAAAAGGACATTTGACGGCAGAAGATTTGGCGGGTTGGTTATATGATAGTTTACGTAATAAGATTATGCCGCTTCCAGATCATGTGATTGTTTATCCTGCACACGGAGCAGGTTCTGCTTGTGGGAAAAGTATGAGCAAGGAAACTTGGGATACTTTGGGTAATCAAAAACAAAATAATTATGCCTTACGGGCAGATATGACCAAGCCTGAATTTATTGAAGCAGTAACCGATGGTTTATTACCGCCGCCTACTTATTTTTCGGCGAATGCTAAGCTTAACAAAATGGGGTATGAATCGATTGATACGGTGATGAAACGTGGAGCACAAGCACTAACACCGGATGCATTCGAAAAGGCTGCTAATGAAACACCGGCATTATTATTAGATGTCAGAGGTAAAGAAACTTTTGCAAAAGGATTTATTCCCAACGCTATATTCATTGGTTTAAAAGGTAGCTTTGCTCCTTGGGTCGGTGCATTGATTCCAGATTTGAAACAACCAATTTTGTTGATTACAAATGTAGGAGAAGAGGAAGAAGCCGTGAAGCGATTGGCTCGAGTGGGATACGATAATGTAGTGGGACATCTAGCGGGAGGATTTGATGCTTGGGTAGCTGCTGAGAAAGAAGTGGATGTGATAGAAACAATTGATGTCGAGACTTTCACTACTCGCTACAAAGAGGATGAGCAATTATTGGACGTGCGAAAGCCGGGAGAATACGATGCTGCGCATGTGACGACTGCACAGAGTTTTCCACTAGATTTTATTAATGAAAAAATGAGTGAGGTGAAAACGGATACTCCTTACTTTTTACATTGCCGTAGCGGATATCGCTCTACGATTGCAGCGTCAATTTTACGATCAAGAGGGTTTGATAACTTAGTGAATATACAAGGTAAGTTTGATGATATTGCAGCGAGTCCTATTCCTACGGTTACTGCAGCTTGTAGTTTAGGTGGGAAGTAATAATTAATAATGTTTTAATGAATAATGCTCGCCTGCCGATTAAGGTCTGTTTGTTAATCAAAATATTTTCCAAAGTCCTTTTTATTATTAATTCGAATTTTAACTCCTGATTCAAGAAAATAAAAAGCGTAATAGAATCTAATCTATTCCGCTTTTTTTATGGTAGAAAGCATTTTTGATTTTCTATTCAACTAACAAATTATCATAGATCAATACTTTGCTCCAAACATCTTTATAATCTTCGATGAATTTTAAATGAATTGGATCTTTCTGATAAAGATCATGATCTTCAGAAGATTTAAAATGACAAATCCATGCCACGAGATAATTATTGTCAACTACTTCACGAGGTGTTCCAGCAGGAGGACCATAATAGACTTTTTGAATAGAGGGGGTCTTGGCAAGCTCTGCTAATCCATCTATAAATTCTGTTTTTCTTTTATCCGTTAATCCTTCTGCGGCATAAAAATAAACCGTGTGAATGAATCCTGGAGTTGCCGCCGTTGGAGTGGCTTTTAGTTGCCCAATTTCCGATTGCAGTTCGGTAATTTTTTGTGTTAGATTCGTTGTATCATTTTTACAACTTACTATAAATAGTAAACTCCATAATATAAAGAATAGGGTGGTGCATTTAATCATTTTTAAAAATTTCAATTTCTAAATTAGAACTACAAAATATCAGTAGGGTATATCTGTGAAAGCTAAAAATAGAAAATAAACTTGAAAAGCTACCTAAGACCTGTTACTTTTACCGAATGTTATCCATTTTAATTCCAGTGTATGCGGAGTCTGTTACTCGATTGGTGACTGAATTGGTTCGACAGGGGCGAGCTTTAGGAATTCCATTTGAATTGATTGTCTTAGACGATGGATCAACAGCAGAGATTAAAAAGGAGAATCAAGCGATTGCAGAAATTGCAGAAGTGAGTTATGAGAACCTTCCTGAAAATTTGGGACGATCTGCCATTCGTAATCTTCTTGGTACACGTGCAAAATTTCCCTACCTCTTATTTTTAGATTGTGATAGCTATCCTTCCCATCCAGATTTTTTAAAAAAATATATCGAGCAATTAGCCGCCGACGTTGTCTTAGTTGGAGGTACTGATTATGCTGCTTCCGCCCCGAAAGGAAAAGCATTACATTGGTTGGTTGGCAGTCAACGAGAAGTGGTACCAGTCAAGGAGCGTATGCATGATCCTCATCATGGGTTTAGCTCTTTTAATTTTTTGGTTCCCAAAGATGTTTTTAATAAAATAAAATTTGACGATACCATCACAGAATATGGACATGAGGATACCCTTTTTGGTTGGTCCTTAAAAGCAGCTGGAGTGGAGGTACTTCATTTGGAAAATCGGTTGACGCATTTAGGATTAGACGATGCTTCTATTTTTTTAGAAAAACGTCGCACGGCCATTCGTAATTTATTGGTTTTACAAAAAAAATATTCCCAGATGGATACGCGGTTGTTGCGAATCTATGCTCGATTATCTAAGATGGGATTGAGACCTGTAGTGGTTGGATTATTTTCTATTTTTGAAAAGTCTATTTTAAAAAATCTACATAGCAGTCAACCAAGTCTACTCCTTTTCTTTTGGTGGAGCTTGGCTTGTCTAGATCGTTTAAAAAAAGAAGGGTAAGACGCCATACTAATGGACATTTCTTCCATTTCTCGCCTCCCAGCTCCGGCAGTGCCGCCGGAGAGTAGCTTCCGACCCGCAAATGTCCATTAGTATGGCTTGGTCTTTTTATCACATTACCGCTGTACAACAATTCTAAAATGCTGGGCTGTTGTTTCTTGTAAAAGAGAAAGAAAATAGACACCAGATTCGATTTGTTTCATATTTAATTTAACGGAGTTATTATTGGTATCCATATTTTGGTGGATGATATTACCTGCAAGGTCTAGCAATTGTAGGGTAGCAGGTCCAGGGTTGGTCTTTGGGATAGTGACTTGGGAGTCAATACTGCCTGGAAGTACAACAAAATCGGTTGGAATTTCAGCGGCCATTTGCTCATTTGAAGAAGTGTTTGCTAAGTCTACCAGCATATCCGTATATCGATACCATTGAGCACCTGCAATATTTATGTGATTTTTCCAGTCTTCGGTCTTAGGGTTCCAGGCGTTTTGGCCGTCTATATAGATAGAATAGGCCTCTGCAAGGGAATTTTGACCAATCCATTCCCCCATAAATTTGGGTCCAGCGCCGAAAATTGGCAATATATCCAGTGTTCCTTGAGTAGGTGCTAAAGCTGGAAGACGGTAGGAAAGGTAGTTATAAATACTATTTCCGTTCTTATATAAAGGGGAAGAACGGTAATAATGGACCAAAACCCGATCGCAGATAGCACCGATTTTTTTGCATTGGCCTGGGGTAGGTTTACCGATATAAACTTCGGTTAATGCGCCAGCGCGAGTGGCTTTTTCTTTTATCTTTAATAATTGCTCGTGATAATAGGTGAAAGCACCAGCGGTATCACAAGGAAGTTGGTTTTTTTCTAGATAAGTATCACAATAATATTTGTTGATCATATTTTTATTCCAAAATTCAAATTCTAGATTAAAAACATCAAAACGAGCTTCTGAATCAGGATAAAGTTGATTATAAATTTCCAAGCGCTCAAAGGAGCGAGCGGATTCACCAACGACACCAAAGCTTTGAATACCATAATCTTTTCTAGCCCTTCTCATAAAATCGGCTAGTGGTTGAGCGGATTCCGCTTCTGTGATAGAGAATTTTTGAGAATGAATAAAATAAAGGTTATAACAAAGCAAATAATTAAAGCCGTGTTGCTGCGCAAATTCGAGTAATTCATTCTCAGCCGCAGTATTTCCGATGATATCAACAAAATCATTTACATATAACCCTCTGACTGATTGAGCAGAAAGTTGAAACGAAAGGAAAAAGGTTATAACAAAGAAGATATTTTTCATAATATAAAAGCTGAAATTGAATACTAAAAATGATCAGGAAGAAAAGAGGGATCGCAAAGGTATGTAGGACAAAAAATATACCTGATTAGGAATAAATTAAGACTTTATTCTGAAATTTTTTTTAAAGAAACCAAATAGAGATTTTTGATCAGATCGAAGCTCTTTTTAGAGTGCATAGCCTTAGCTATGGACGAAAAAAAAGCTGAAGATCTGGACTAAAAGATCATTTGGGAGCATATAAATTATTTTAGAACAAAGTCTAACATTAATGTAGTGGTTTTCAATGAAGTAGCGTATCTTGCGCCACCTTTCGTTACCTCCCACTACGGAATGAAGATTAGACAGAATCTAACTTCAATTAACTATTTGAGGAATTATGAGCATTAAAGAGTTACTACCCCATTTTAAGTTCAAGAAAGAAAATCTACCAGGTTATCGGGAGATTCTCATTTTTGTCATTTTTATGATCTTTTATAAGTTTTCGCGCTATATCGCCATTGGTGATGAGCAGACTGCCTTTGCCAATGCTTACCGAGTAATTGAGTGGGAGAAGATGCTGGGTATTTTCTATGAAATTCCGATACAACAATATTTTTTAGATTATAAACTGTTGATTAAGGGCGTCAATCAGTTTTATATGCGGGTTCATTTACCTTCTACAATTATCTTCTTTATTTGGTTATACCATTATAAACGTCCTTATTATTTCTTTATTCGAAATGGCTTTTTATTAGCCAATATCGTTACGCTT
Organism: uncultured Saprospiraceae bacterium; assembly: GCA_937995675.1. Lineage (GTDB taxonomy): Bacteria > Bacteroidota > Bacteroidia > Chitinophagales > Saprospiraceae > JALZUU01. Next base: position 2,143 of record CALKJE010000422.1, on the reverse strand, counting down.
TTTATCTTCATTGGTTTTCCTTGTGCGCCGCCACGAATGCTAAACGATATAGGATTCGTAGATACTTTGCTAACCATCAGTGATGTCAATTTATATAAAGGAAATCTATCTAAACTGTTCAATCAGTATGCGGCCATGCCTTCGATGCACTTTGGTAATTCCTTATTGATTGCGGTGGTTACGCTTATTCTATCCAAAAAGAATTGGGTAAGAATTAGTTTATTTATCTATCCAATCTTTGTCTTATGGATGATTGTGATTACCGGAAACCACTTCTTTTTAGATGCCGTTTTAGGAGGAATTATAGTTTTAGCACCTTATCCATTGATGTGGATTGCTGAAAAAATATTTCCAAGCTGGTCCTGGGTTTCAAGAGGATCGGTAGCACAGCGTAAAGCGAGTGTATTGATGAAATAACCTTCAAGGAATGGATAAATCCCTTATGTGTTAAAATTTTAATCCATAAACTTTAATTACTACTTTTTGCGTTAAGAGTTGAGACAAACTCTAGAGTATTTTGGGGAGCCAACTCCCATCACCTATGCAATACGAAAATGACGCCCAATAAAGTAAAATTAAGTTTTGCACTCTTTCTTTTTTTAATGCCGATTCTATTATCTGCTCAAGTCCGTATTGGAGTTGGGGGAGGAGGATATTTTGGGTTAAAAGATCAAGGAATCAATGCTGGTATACAAGTTCAAAAAGAACTCTCTGATTTTGGTTCTCTTATGTTTCAAGTCGCTTTAACTGACAAGCCTTCCAATCTTCCTCGAAAAAACCTTAACCCAGATTTTGACTACGTCGCAGGTCATATTTCCTATTTGGTATTACCAATTGAATATCAATATTTCTTACCATTTAAAAATCTACGTGCTGGAGCCTTTGGAGGTCCCTATTTTGCTTATGGTTTAAAGGCCGGTATACTTAAAAAGCTTGATGATTTTAGTTATGAAAAAATGAATCTGGACTTTAGCAGACAAGACATTCGTCGATTTGATATCGGTGTTCATTTTGGGGTTGGAATAGAGTTAGAATTACCCCGTTTAAAGCGTATGTTTGTTCGCTTAAATTATGCTTTAGGACTGGTTGATATCGATCTTGGCACTGATTCCGCTTATCAAGAAGGAGTCGGAATGATGATGGGATTTATGGTGCCTGTTAATGCCAGTAAGTACCAAAGAACCGACAAATAGCCGCAAGGAGGATTAAATTCAAAAAACTAGCAATATTTTCGTTTAAATCCTTGATTTATTGGCTACCAATTTATACATTTGTGCCGCTGTTGAAAAACAGCTTTTATTTTTAGAACAAAAGGTGTAACCTTGTATACCGAAAGCGGTATAATATCAACACAAGGAATTATTTCAGGATAATTCTGGTTATAGAAATAACACTCGGAGGAGTGGGAGAGTGGCTGAATCCACCGGTTTGCTAAATCGACGTACTTGGAAACAGGTACCGCGGGTTCGAATCCCGCCTCCTCCGCCAAAAAGCTTTATCAATTTATTTATAATTAAATGGATATTTTCGATTTAAAGCAAAAAAAAGTTACACGAATGTGTAGCAGTCTAGTTATCGCATCACGCTGAGGCGTGAGGGCCACAGGACAAAAAAAAAGAAGTTACACATTTGTGTAGTATTACACATTCGGGGTGTAGCGCAGTCCGGTTAGCGCACCTGCTTTGGGAGCAGGGGGCCGCAGGTTCGAATCCTGCCACCCCGACACATTTTAAGTAGCTGATTCCCAATTAGTTACGATAAATTAAGCCAGTCAGTTTGACTGGCTTTTTTTTTGACCGTAACACAATCGTAACACATTTTCTCTTTTTTCTTTGGATGCTTTGTAGTGCTTTTGGGTGCTGGGTTGGTCAAAAAGGAAGATATCCAGTGTTGGTATCCGGAGGTGGTGGTTTGAAATTAAAAGGGTTTGAGTTAAATGACCAGCTCAGTTAGCCATTCTATCTTTAGTTTCTCCGATTCTGATAAATCTGATGAGTGGAAATTTGTAAGGTGTGAATGTGAGAATGACTTTTTGAGCTATACTTTTGAGGCTATTGTCATAAGTATTTTAATAAAATGTCAAGTCTTTACATTAAAGATCAAACGAGTAAAGTTATCTATTAGTTTACAGATCCTGCTAAGC
>CALKJE010000421.1 GCA_937995675.1 uncultured Saprospiraceae bacterium | reverse complement strand
GCGCAGTGTATAAGGTATCGCTTGGTAGTAAACTTGTCGTTTGGAAAATTACAGAGTCACAACCAAATTGATTTGATAATTGGAATACTACTAAACCGGTATCGATTGGATTACAGCTTTCTAAAGCAGTGTATAAGGTATCGCTTGGTAGTAAACTTGTCGTTGTAATGACAGTACTATCACAGTTATAAAAACTAGGATAAACATCCACTACCCTTCCAGTATCAAGTGGATTACAACTGGTAAGCGGAATCATTGTTACAGGAAGTGGAGCTACGAAAAGATCAATAATTAGTAAACTATCACATCCGTAAAAACTAAGTAATGAATCTGTATAGGTTCCTGAAGTTTTAATAAACTCACCATTAATTTCAATACTGTCTCCTAAACAAATCGTCGCATTTTGAGGAAAAGCGTATACCTGATTTACGGTTACGGTTACACTATTACCGGTGTTTGTACAAGTAGGTGTTGCGCTATCATCAATGGAAACAATTGCATAGGTAGTGGTAGTCGTTGGGGTAACCATCACCGTGTGACCATCGTTAATTCCGTTCAACATATTGGATGAACTTCCATCATCATAGATTATATCAAAAGGACCGTTTCCGACCATATTAAAGGTAATAATAGCTGTTTCCCCATCGCAAATCGTAGTATCATTCTCTAACGTAATGGTTGGAATTGGATTTACCGTAAGGGTAAAATCATCTTCAGAAGAGCAGCCAGCATCTGTAACAGTTACGGAATAGGTAGCGGTAGAATCTACCAAAATAGTCCTGGTGGTTTCTCCTGTGGACCATAGGTAGGATGCTCCTGGATTACCTGCGTTTAATTCATGTGTTGCATCACTACAAATTATCTGATCCATTCCTAGGTCGACGACTGGTAGATCATTCACGGTCACATTGATTTCATCAGTAGCAGTACAACCGTTGCCATTGGTTACGGTAACCTGATAGAGGCCAGTGGTTGTTACGGTGATCGTTTGACTGGTTGAAGCAGGCAACCAATTAAAATCATCACCTGCATTTTCTGCATCTAGGATAACGGAGTTGCCATCACAAATAGTTGTATCATTTCCTAAGGCTATTACTGGAAGTGTTTGAGTCGTAACCGTGATACTATCAATCATTACACAACCGTTCACGCTGGTCACAGTAACTTTGTAGGTTGTTTCTTCGGTAGGGGTAACTGTTCGAATAGCATTGGTAGAACCATCACTCCACTCATAGGAACATCCTAGAAAAGAGGTTGCATCAATACTTACCGGTTGTCCGATACAAGTAGTGGTATCTCGAAAATCTAGGTCATAATCACAAGTAAGTTTTACATACCAATTATCAAAGGACCATGCTGGACCATTATTGTTTTCTGATTTATCCCCACTAGCATTTGAGTTAGAGTTACCTGCTAAGAAGATTCCATTATCAGAAGTATAAATAGCACTGTACATATCGTCTAAAAATCCTGCGCCATAAGCATCATCATAATATACCACACCAGCATCACTTAAAAAGACTAAGTAATAATCTTGCTGACCATTAGAACCCACTGTTTTAGTTCCACTGACAGATGAGCCAGATAGTCCACCCAATAAATAAGTATCTTTTGAGTTTTGTCGAACTACTTGAAGTTGATCCTTATCTGCACCACCAAGTGTTCTATCCCATAGTTTGGTTCCATTATTATCTACCCGTACTACCCAGTAATCATAATCTCCAAGATTGGCTTCCGTTTTTTCTGGACTAATATCTGAGTTAGAATAACCTCCAAGTAAATATCCTCCTGCGTTTGCTTCTATTACATCATGAATTTGATCGTCGCCTGCACCACCGAATGATGATTGCCAGATAATATTTCCAGAAGGATCTATTTTTAATGTCCAGAAGTCATTACTTCCTTGAGAAGCGGTTGTTTTATTACCCGTTGCTCCAGAACCAGAATGACCAGAAATTAAATAATTTCCATCTGAAGTAGCCAAAACGTCAAAACACCAATCTTGTCCGTCACCACCATAAACTTTTTCCCATTCTAAGTTTCCGTTAGCGGCAAGTTTTACAATCCAGTAATCCGAGATTCCATAATTGTTTTCAGAAACATTTCCAGTCATATCAGAGAATGTATTTCCAGCCAAGATATAACCACCATCATGTGCTACTTCTAGATCCCAGAAAAATTCATCTGCTTGACCTCCAAAAGTACGGTCCCATTGTTTTACTCCAGCCGCATCTACTTTGATTACCCAATAGTCTAGACTGAATGGATTTATGTTTGCTTCTGATTTATCACCACTTATGGTAGATTTGGAATATCCTCCCATAATATAACCACCATCTGCTGTTGGCTTAACCGCTTGTAACTGATCAATATTATCTCCTCCATAATTTCTTTCCCAAATTAGGTTACCACTAGCATCTAACTTCCCGATCCAATAATCACTGAAACCATTACTATTTTGAGAAATATCACCATTGGCATTTGAAGAAGTAGAAGCACCAAAGATAAAACCACCATCTGGTGTCTCGAAAACCTCTCTGACATCTTCGAAATTATCTCCACCAATAGTTGTTTCCCATTGAATGGTACTTTGTGCTAAAACGGTATGATTTGATATAGAAATGACTATCCACAACCAGCAGAACGCTAATCGTAAAAACTTGGGAGGCAGCACAGAGTGAAGTAGTGCTACAGGTTTCATGTTGTGGTGTGCAATTAAATATTACATAGCAGAGGAGGGAAATGCTATTTTTTCAAAAAATCGGGGAGTTTTCTAAACGTGTACTGCAAAGTTAAGGGTAACTACAAACAGAAGCAATATACCTTTTAAGGGTATTTATTGCATATTTAAAATAACCATATGAAAAAATGGTGTCACAAATTATTCAATAGAATTGAATTATTCTGATGTTTTATCTAAATTTTATCCATAAATTACTGTCGCATTTATTTTATTTTGTGAAATCTAGGTAAGGAACCATCCGTTCGATGAGATCTGGTTTTAGCGCAAGCACTTTTTCGAGATCCGTTCGAGATTCAAATGAACCATGGTTTTTTCGGTATTTAAAAATTGCGTTGGCTTCCTTCCAGGTGATATAAGGATGTATTGCCATTTCTTTGGTGGTGGCGCTATTAATTTTAATTTTTCTAAAAATATCAGAAAGGCGTAAAGCTGGTAAAATAGACTGCTTAACAGAATCAGGCAATCCATTTGTTTCTAAAATTTGATCGACAGAGACAAAGCCTCCGAGCTTTTCGCGGTAGCCCATTATTTTATCGGCATAATAAGGTCCAATACCTGATAGGTTTTGCCAATCTTCAAAACTAGCTTGATTGATATCCGTGATGGGATTTTCTTTTTTTGGAACTTTCTTTTTACTAAAATTAACTTTCTCTGGATCTATTTTTTGGGATTTGATAATTTCCATCCATGAAAGTAATTCCGTTACCCATTCCTCTTTCATTCCATATATTTTCTTTAAATCTTCTGGGTTACGAAATTTACCACCTGCATTACGGAATTTAACCATCCGGTCTACAATTTTTTCAGGCAGTCCGAAAGAGAGGAGTTCTTCTTTTGCTATGGTATTGGGATCAAATTTTTGAGTGGGTGTTTGTATAAGAACAGGAGCATCAACTTGAATCGGTTGGCTAACTGCTACTGCGATTGGTTTCTTAATTGGAGGTTTTTGAGGTCTCGGTTTTATAAAAACATATGGTAAGATCCGTTGGTATTCAGATTCTGTCATTCCATATATTTTTTTTAGATCTTCTATTTTTTCAAAGTCGCCTACTTTATTTCGATAATTTAAAATGGTGTTGACCAATTTTGAAGAAAGTCCTAGTGTAAGAAATTTTTCTTTATCCGCAAGATTAATATCTATCAATCTTGGTTGTAAAGAAGAAAGATCAACTGGCTTTTCTGAGGCTATTTTTTTAGGACTATTGATTGTTTCATTCGTTACAATCATCAATTGTTCGAACTCCTGAAAATCATATTTTTCAACTGTACGAAATTTTCGAATCACCGTAGGTATCGCCAAGAACAACAAGGCAAGGCCAAGCAATAATAACATTCCATTTCGTTCTCTTTTTGTAAAGTAAAAATAATCACTCTTTAGTTTTTTCATGTGCTCTTTTTTTATGAAGTGGTTCAATATTTACTCTACTGATAAAATAAATGCGCCTTCTTTTTTCATGTCAAAAAATTCATAATCTAGATCAGTCTCTTTTTTCCATTGATCAATTTTCCAAAAAGAATTATTAGCAGAGAAAATAATTTTTTTGGTATTAAAATATTCGGATATTTCGCTCAAATCAACCTCCGTATTATTTTCCAATAAAATATAATCTACCGTTGGCGGCATTTGATATTGAGGCAGATGGTTACTACCTATGATTTGAATTTTTATATTTCTGAATTGAATTAGTCCACCGTGATAGAAGAATTCTGGGTTAATTTTTCGGTCCTCTTTACTGCATGAATGTATGGTTTGAACACCTAATTTCATCCGGTAATTTTTCGCTAAAAAATCAACATCCGTTTTCGATAGATTTTCACTTTGAATAGACCAATTTACAGAACGGTCTATTGCGTCGACAAGTGTTTTGTTTTTATTAGTATGATAAATAATCAACTCTGTTTTTTGATACGCTTTAATTCTTTGGTAAGAAAAATTTAAAGAAAATATAACTAGTAAAACAGTAGATATTTTTAACCACTTGAACTGCTTAGTTTCAATCGCTACTACGATAAAAACAATGATAGCATACAAAAGAAATAAGCTCAAAGGACCAATCCAAATTCCAGAAATTACTGCCCCCGGTAATTTGCTAATCAGAAAAATCAACCCATTCGTTAAATACAAAACTCCATATAGTAAGAACCCCGGAACAAAAGCAAATTTAGGAATCAAAATAGCAACGAAAAACAGAGCAACCGCCAAAGTCATAATAACCATCGCCGCGGGTATCACCACCAATCCTGACAACCAAAAGTAAACTGGAAACTGATGAAAATAATATAAACTAATCGGAAGGGTAACGAGCTGTGCTGCAATCGCGATCGAAGTTAATTTCCAAATATAATCGCCTAATTTATTCGCAATATATATTTGAGTATAAATTTTTTCTTGAAAATAAACGATTCCAATTACCGCCAAATAAGACAACTGAAATCCAACTTCAAAAAGCATATACGGTTGGATACACAAAATAAAAAAGGCAGAAACCGCCAAAGTATTATAGATACTAGGATGATGTCGCATGGCTTGTCCGACGATGATAAAACTAAACATCGTAGCTGCTCGTAAAACAGAAGGAGAAGCTCCTGTCAACAAGGCAAAAAACCAAACGCTCGCCACCATAATCCAAGTTTTAATCCAGATCCAAGTACTAGATTTAAAAGGTAATAATCCTAAGAAAAATGAAATACCTAAATAGATTAATCCGACATGTAATCCAGAAACTGCCAGCACATGCATCGCTCCAGTATTCGCATAAGCCATTCTAGTTTCTAATTCCAATAAATCTTTCTTACCAAGAATCAATGCTGCCCCTACCGCAAGCTCATTAGAAGTAGAAAGATGATTTTCTAAAATGCTAAATAACCGATCACGTGTACGAATAGAAAAAGCGATTAAGGGATTCCCTTGATCACGTGCTAGTAATTTCCATTCATTTGTTTTTACATAAGTTTGGAAATGAAAATTTCGATTTCCTAAGAAGGCTTTTAGATCAAATGCTTCTGGATTAAAAGGAGCAGCAATCGGATTAATCTTTGTTGAAAAATAAATATGATCGCCATATTTCAATTTACTTGCCGCTTTACTTTGTTCTAAATAGCTAAGTAATTTTCCTGAAACAGATTGTCCTTCCTCTACTCCACTCATGGCTTCTATCGCTAGTTCAACTCGATAAGATTTGGCAGTTGCTCTAATATCCATTACGGTCGCCACCATCCCACGCGCTTCGTTTTCAATTAGAAAATGATGGTAATACTCTTCGCTACGCGACTCATCCGCATGGTATCCCAAATAATGTCCTAAACAAAATATAAAGAGCGTAACCAAAAAACCGTAAACAGTTCGATATTTATATTGTCCTTTTAGATAAGTAAGGCCAATGAGCGGAAGAGATAAAATAATAAAAACATAAGACGGTAGGGCCACCATCCAAAGAAAGGAAAATAGGATACCCAAAATTAAGGGCAACAGCAAGCGCACGAAAGGATATTCTCGCCAGTTGATCATAATGTTTTCTCAAAGCAGATCTTTGCATTTTGAGGGCTCTACCTCTAGTTTGTCGTTTGGCAGCCCGCGCCTTGTATTTCCTAAAGGAAGGCCAACGCGCCGACACACTTTCCGGAACAATCTCTGTTATACAAAAATCAAAGTCCAATATCTTTAAAAGAAAGATACCAATGCTCTAAGTTAACAATTAAAATGGAAAATAATAAAATATACTAATCAAAGATTGAAAATAAATTTAGGTAGAGAAATCTTATTTCTCCATTGCCATGATGGCGTTGATTTGAAGGCGCATTGCCATGTCCATTATTTCTACTAGATTTTCTACTGGTGAATCTGGGTGAGGGGAAATGGTGATATCTAATTTACCTTTAGCACTTCTTCTTTTGCCTCGTAAATTCTTTTCAAGATTTCCAGCGCTGATTCGCTTCCCGTCCAATTCATAATCTCCGGCACGAGTGATCGCTACATCTGGAATTCTTTCGTTAGAAGTACTTGGTGCTGAGCTACTACCAGGTAATTTTAGGTTTAGGGCATTCGGCGCCACTAAGCTAGAGGTTAGCATAAAAAATATTAACAACAGGAAGATGATATCTGTCAGCGAAGACATGCTGAATTCGGCACTTACTTTTGCTTTTCTTTTTAATCCCATGAGCTGGTGGTTACCTGGTTGAAAAAAAATCTTGAGTTCTAATAATTATGATCTGGGTTGTGTAGCGAGGATGGCCTTTAATTTTAATTCACTGGCGATCTTCATCAATTCATGTACTTTACGAGTAGGAACTCCTACTTCAGCTACAATCGTTAGTGTCGCATTATCACGGTTTTCCGATTCACGAATCGCTCGCTTAATTCCACCTCTTAATCCACTTAATGGAATTTCATTTCCGTTTAATAAAAATTTTCCATCTTTTTGAATCGCTACTGCAACGTCAGAAGGAGCCACTGTTTTAGAGTCAGACTTAGGTAGTTCGAGGTTGTCTACTCGAACAAAGTTCGCTGTCAACATAAAGAATATCAACAGCAAGAAGATGATGTCTGTCAAAGAAGACATACTAAACTCAGCACTTACCTTTGCTCTTTTTTTTAATCCCATGATTGAGTTGATTATGGAGTTTGTTTGAATTTTTTACTGCAGTTATTTTAGAA
>CALKJE010000420.1 GCA_937995675.1 uncultured Saprospiraceae bacterium | reverse complement strand
ATTAATAAACAAGCCAAAAGGTCTAATCGACAAATCCCCATATTACTACAATTTAAAATAGCGCAAGAAGAAAGTAAATATGGGCTTAAAATCTCAGATTTAACCGATTTTCAAGCAGAAAACTATCCTTCTGTCCTCTTTCGAGGTGTGATGGGAATGGCCAGCTTTGTGGACGATAAAACGCAGATAACCAGTGAGTTCCGTAAATTAAAATCTATTTTTGACAAAATAAAAACCAGTCATTTCTCTGAAAATATGGACTTTAAAGAAATCAGCATGGGCATGTCTGGAGATTTTGAAATTGCTTTAGAAGAAGGCAGTACCATGCTACGAGTTGGTAGTTTGGTTTTTTAACTCATCGCTTGTACCAAAAATTAACGGAATTACCCTTATCTTTGTCTTTAGTGTTTGTCTTAGCAAACAAAATTAAGAACTGCTAAATTGAATTAAACGAATTTGACTATGAATAAAACAACTGGCTATTTACTACTCCTTGCTTTGAGTGGATGGACATTGGTGAGCTGTGTCTCCCAAAATAGATTTAAAGAATCTCAACAATTAACTGATTTTTATCGAGCCGAAATTGATTCACTCCGTGGTATCACAGAAAACAGCTCGAATGCTTCCGAATACAACTACGAGCAGTTAGAAAAAGAAAAGAAATCTACGGACATGGACCTAACCGTCCTTCAGGAAAATTACGACAACCTTAAATCTTATAACAACGAAATTTTACGAAAGTATGATGAATTGTTAATTCAAAACAGAGATTTACTTAATTCCTCTTCTACCGATGTTCAGCAAATGGTCAGCAAGCTTTCTCAAGCACAGTCGGTAAACGATCAACAGGCTCGTCTAATTCAGCGGCTTGAAAGTCAAATTGAATCTTTACGTGGTGATCTGAACGATGCTCAAAATACGGTCGCAGTCACACCACCGCCACCACCTGCTCCTGAGGTACGAACCGTAATTACCAATGATTGTGGTGATTACGAACGTCAAGTAAATGAACTCAACCGACTCTTGGCAGACAAAGAAACTCGATTAAATGGACTTCGCTCTAAAGTTAATCAGGCACTTCTTGGTTTTACAGATGCCGATTTATCTGTTACTGAAAGAAATGGTAAGATCTATGTTTCATTAAGTCAGAATTTACTTTTCGCTAGCAATAGTGACAATATCGATTGGAAAGGAAAAAAAGCAATTCGTTCTCTAGCGGATGTTTTAAAACAAAATCCTGACATTAATATTACGGTGGAAGGACACACTGATCCTGACGGCAGTCCTGCTAAAAACTGGGATCTCAGTGTACGTCGTGCCACGGCGGTTGTAAAAATTCTTACTGAGACCAACGTAAACGCCGATAGAATTACCGCTTCGGGCCGTAGCTTTTATTATCCAATTGCTAGTAACGCCACTGCTGCTGGAAAAGCCAAGAATCGACGAACTGAAATTATTCTTAGCCCTAATTTAGATCAACTGTACAAAATCATCAACGAATAATATGCGCATTATCGGCTATATCGAACATCCAGTTATGAAGATTACCGTCTTTAAAGACAATGGTAAACTTTCTGCAAAATTTGAAACTGGATTATTCGAACAAACTTATAAATTCAGAGAAATGGACGCCATGAAAAACTTGGTGGATGTTCAAGGCTTGGTGGATACCGAATTTCAGGCTCGGGTGATGGAAAATTTCCAAACCATGAACCAGATTAGGAACCAAGGCCTTGATCGGTTTTTACCGAAACTAGAAGAGGAAGATTTTGAGGAAATAATTTAGTTCGATTTGCCTTTATTTTTTAACAGATACCTTTTCTAATTTCGAGTCTGTTTAAATTTACTTTTACAACTTTATATTCTTGGCTATACGAGATTTTATCGGCGCATTTACTACCGGCAAAGGCAATCAAGTATTGTTTGCCACCTTGTTCGCCCGATTGGCAAATTTCGTGGTCAACTTGAGTGTTATTCGTCTTTTGACTTCTGATGATTATGGGAACCTATCTTACGCCTTTACCATCATTTCATTTATCCTTCCTTTTATTGGTGGCGGTATTTTACCCGGCTTAATTCGATATGGCGCCACTCGCAGCGGACAACTTGAAAAAAAGTATTATGTTCGATTTGCGCTAAAACGAGGAATGGCGGTTTCATTAGCTATCTTATTGATAACCTGTCTATTAGGAGGCATTCTAACCGAAAAATTACCTGGAGCACTTCCCTATTTATTGGTTTTTGTTTTCCAATTATTTGGACTTTTGCTCTTCCGTAGCGTGGGCGCCTATTGTATGTTGGTACACCGCAACGGTTGGTATGCACAGTTAGAATTTACTTTGAGTTTTTTATTTTTGGTAGGAAATATTTCTGCTGCTTGGCTTTTTGGAGGAATGGGTTATGTGATTAGTTTAGTGAGTATTCCATTACTGCTTGGCAACTATTATTGGTTTCGTTTTAATCTTGGCGATCGTTCTAAAAACATTAATTTCACATTCAATACCAAAGAATTATTTGAGTATGGATTTTATACGAGTCTCGGAACGGTTTTAGCGCAATTACTTTACGCTGTCGACATTCTTTTAATTGGCAATATTTTGACCGATCCTTCGGCCGTCGCTGAATATCGAGTGGCCAGTATTATTCCGCTAAATCTAGCTGTTTTGAGTCTCGCAGTGATGACCACTTTTACCGTAAAAGTAACTAGAAATGTAGAAAAGAATCCTCGATTTGTTTTTGATTTTTATAAAAATTATCTAGCTATTTTTATTCCTATTAGTTTAGCTGTTGTGCTGTTCTTTTATTTTGGAGCAGATTGGCTCGTACTTATTTTTGGAAAACAATATCATGAGCAAGGAGATTTGATGCGCATCTTTTCTATCGGCGTGGCGGGTGCTTTATTGATGCGAGTACCATTGGGCAATATGCTGCCGACGCTTGGTTTTCCAAAAGTAAATGCCTTCTTATCCTTGATCATTTTAGGGATCAATGTTTTGGGAAGCTATTATATGCTAAAACATTATGGGATTCGAGGCGCAGCGATCGTTACTTCTGCGATGTTTTGGTTGTCTGGGATTTTTAGTTTAGTGGTGTTTTTATGGTGGTGGCGAGGGGTTCGGAAGGTTTGAGGGATTGAGTTTTGAGTTTTGAGTTTGGTCATCCTCGACATTGCTTATCTTTCTCTTTAAGATTAGGTTTATCTTTCCAGTTGTCCTTGATTTTGAAGTTGCAATTGCCCTTGATTTTGAATTGACACTTAACCGCTTTTGGGTTTTAAAAAGATTTATAGTATATTAGATTTATATTATCCAATTAATACCTAAAATTATGTTTGATCAATACTATTATGCAAATCAAGGAAGTGAATATATCGTTTATGAAGTCAAAAATGTGGACAAGGGGGCGCAGATGTCCCTTTATTTAAATGAAAAACAAATCGACACCACCAACGGGTTATTAGGTGAGTTTCAGCTTTCTGGAGACAATATCCTCCTAAGAATAAAGAATCAAGCATTAAAATCCACTCATGAACTAACGCATAATAATTCCGAAATAAAATTACACAAAATAAAATTAAAAGAGTTAAGGAAAATTTTAACAGTAGCGAATATATTCAATACCATAAACCCTACCAAGGAAGAATTAATCGCCGCCAAATTTAAACCTCAATCTCTTCTATTACCCTTTCTCTTGTTGATTATTGGTTTTGTAGTCCATTATTTCACATTAGATATGTCAGGATTTTATCAGTTTCTTCCAGCCGTACCGGCGGGAATTGCCGGATGGTTGATCTATGATATTGTTATGGAACGAGTCACTTGGTTACAAGGTATGCGGCGGGGCAGATTAGGTTTTATGGCCCTAGCTATCATTTTTGTAATTGGAATAGGAGAATTTTTATTCCGACACGTAATGTAGCATATCAAAAGATTCAAATTAATTTGGTTAGTAAATAAATCTTGTTGCGTTTGCATTCTATATATTATCGTAACCCCTTCAAAAACAAAAACATGAAGCTACCTATAATTTTTCTGTCCCTCTTTTTACTCCCTTTATTTTGCATTTCCCAAATTAATACCTCTATAGATTTTGTTGGTGGAATTGATTATAGTTATCGAAATATGAAGACTGTCAAAAATTCGAGTTTTAGCGATAGTCTGATCGTTCGCCTGTTTGATGAAGACGAAATCGGAAAAACCAATTTTCGGATTGGATTTAATTTTAATAAAAGAATTTCTAAAAATACTTTCTTCAAAACAGGTATTCGATTTGTCAGCACTGGCTATCAAAGAAAATATGATGCAAATGAATTTCGTTGGGGGAATCAACAAACTGGCGGCGTTTTTAACCCCGACCTTCCGGGTGACCTACCTACCCTTTCAAAGCTTATTTATAATTATACCTTCATCGAAATACCACTTGTCGTTAGATATGAATTTTCACAAAAAAAATTCACTCCATTTGTGGAACTTGGAGTCGCACCCTCTCTTTTCTTAAAAGGTCGAACTAAATTTGTTGATAACGATGGTAAAGTTCAAACTAATGAATACGATCCCGTTATCACCGACTTTAGTCAGATTAATTTTGTCGGCGTTCTATCTTTCGGTGGTAATTTTAATGTCAATGAAGGTCTCCAATTTTTTGTACAACCGGCCTTTAGATACCATTTTACCCGACTGTTCAAAGAAGGCTCGGTTAAAGAATTTCTTTGGAATGCAGGTTTGGAGATTGGAATTAGGAAGCGATTGAAGTAGTGATATTTATAAAAATCTGTCATAACAATTATTCAAGGCTTAGTAAAGGCTACAAATTCAAACCTTATGTTCCGCAACAAGACAAAATTCGCACATCAAAAAAATGCCATCCCGTCCGCTTGCGCGGTGCCTTCCCTCGTCGCATTGTCATGCGCCGCTCTCCTTACAGTCGAGATCGGTCAGTTATCCGCACATCAAATAATCAAATAATCCTCTTCCCAAACCTCTTACGAATCCCATCCATCTCTTTTAAAAGTCTCAACGATTTTGCTTGGTCATCAAACAGGTTCATCTGTGGATGTCCATGGACCAATTTTCCAAACTGAATACCAATCATTCGAATCCGTTGCCGTCGCCCATAAAGTTGATCAAAAAGGTGTAAGACTACGGGTTTTAGTAAGTGATCATCAGCAGTATGGGTTATTTTTTTTTGTTTAGAAAAAGTATTAAAATCAGCATACCGAATTTTGACAGTAACGGTAGCGGCTAGCTTTTTTTCGTTGCGTAAATCAAAGGTAAGTGCTTTGAGCATTTTCAATAATTCTGATCGTAAAAAAGATAAATCAATCGTATCGATCTGAAAAGTTTTCTCACTCCCAATCGTCTTTCTTTCTCGATAAGGAACCAC
>CALKJE010000419.1 GCA_937995675.1 uncultured Saprospiraceae bacterium | reverse complement strand
GTTAGCCTTCCTACCACTGCACCAAATATTCCACCCTAATTTCAAGTATTTGTCCTCAAGAACGTGAGGGGATTTTGCAAACGGTTGCATTTCCATAAAACATTGTTTCACCATTCCAAAAAGCATTGTCCATATCATTGCCATTTTCATCAGAGACATTGATTACAGAGAATATATTTTCACCTTGGTTTTTAATAGAATTTCTTCCAAAAACAGTACGGAAATATTCATATGCAATTCCTGCATTATAGTGCGCAGATACTTCGTTACGCGTCCAAGAACTATTGTTACCATGATTAACAATATTAATACTAGAACCTTGTCCTGGGTAAGTATTATTGGCATCGAAGGTACCGATTACTCCCACCGCATTTTCTGGTAGATTTGATTGAGCGGCATTGTACATATTACGACTAGCGTCAACCATTAACCAGTTATTACCGTCTCTCCACACAGAAAATTGACGAGATACATTGCTTAGATCATTTGCAATTGCCGTTTCTTCGGAGACTACCAATTCGTTTGGTGTTAATATTTTTTCTTCTGAAATAATAGGGTTTTTAGCTGTGCAACTATGATGGTCGTGGTCTTCGTGCCAGCCAAATAATTGACAAATGTTTTTGTGGTGAAAAAGAACTTCACGGGTATTAGCATCAATAAAATATTCCCAACGGTTGGTGATATTTGGAATGATTTCTACATGCCATATCAATCGAGGATTTTCGATATTATTTTCTGGATGGTAAATCATTAAGGTTGATTTGAGTGGTTCTCCATCGACAAATTTTAGTACTTCAGGAGATAACTCTAACAAAGAAGTCTCGTTAGTAATTTCTGATTTTACCGTTTCTTCTGCCTGCGTCTGAGAGATGTTTTGTTGACGTATATCTAGTTGAGGCGTTGGAAAATAACGACCATTGAATAGCTGCGCATCCGTGGCATTATGGTGTATCATTATTTCACTTCCATATATTTTTATTCCCTCGAATGATTGTTGCAGACGAACATGTAAATGTCCTTGATCATCCGTATGTGTATTCGTAATACTAAATTCATCACTTGGTTGTTTTATGTTGATCAGTTCGCCAATCGCTTCGAGGTAAGCAAAAGTTTTTTCTGTTGGATTGGTTTTAGTCCGATCCATATTTGCAGGAATTCCTTTGATCCAAATAGGTTGATTTGTTTTTTCGTCTCGGCGAATTTCCAGATTCTCTGGTTTGTTCAGTGCGATGGACGATAGGGTAGTGTAAGGAGTCGTTGCTAGGGTACTTGGTGTAACCGTTGGAACAAATCCTTCCGCGTTGATTTGAATCGCCGATTTGTCGGTGACAGCTGGGCGTTCCATATCTTCAGGTGGGGTCATTTTAAATTGACCGAAAACAGGTAGTGCTAAAAAAGTTAGCAGTAGGATTGTAATCGTGTTTTTCATAAAAAAAATTATTAGGATTTAGGAATAAAAAATAAATAACTTGATCCAATTGGGTGCATCTTCTAGGCCTAGTCTTCGTTATTTTTATCAGCCAGCCAACAAGGATTCCTTCAAAAAATGCCTTGACTAAGCCTAGAATATTTTCCCACTTGGGCTAACTTATTTAATTTTCATTCCTTAGGAATGAGAGATTTAAGATTCCCGTGAAAAATTTTAAGATTTGGATGTTGTTCAGGATACTGAGTACCAGACCATATGATTTGATGTTCAGCGTCTTGATGATTAAAACGGATAAACCGATACATATTCCCAGGTTGGTTATATTTTAGGTTTCCGATATTTAGAAATTTATAATTTTCGAATAATTGGGTAGTTTGATTCTTATCAATGGTCGTGACCATTTCAAAACTATCTACCTGCATCATTTTTTTTAATAATTGCCCATTGTCTAATAAAACATACTCGGTTACCATTCCACTAAATCCACCGCCATTACCAAAGTTGATTCGCGCGTTGGGATACTCCGTTGGATTGGTGTAGCGCGTAGTGCTACAGGCAGCAAAAAGGAATAGAAATAATAACAAAGGAGGAAAAAGTCGCATGGTGATTATTATTAGGTGAAAATAGTTTGGGTATTTATCAAACATATTTAAGACGAAGTTACGATCCTCAAGAGTCTCAAACAAATGTTAAAATTAGCAAGAGTTCGTGAGCATCTAAATAAAGTTTATTTTTGATCTTTATGAAAGTACTCATTGTTCGGTTTAGCTCAATTGGTGATGTAGTTTTGACCACTCCGGTCATTCGGGCCATTGCGCAGCAAACTGATTTTGAGGTACATTTTCTTACAAAAGCACGATTTGCGGCGGTTCTCCATCATAATCCTTACATCTCTAAGGTTTATACCATAGAAGAAAAATTAGACGAAGTCTTAACATATTTAAAAAAAGAACAATATTCGTACCTAATTGATCTTCACAAAAACCTACGTAGTTTTCGATTGCGGCGGGCATTGGGCGTACCAGCATTCCATTTTCCCAAATATAATATAGAAAAATGGCTATTGGTCAATTTCAAGGTGGATAAACTTCCCGATAGTCATATTGTAGACCGATATTTTGAGGCTACTGCACCTTTATCCGTCAAAGAAGACGAAAAAGGGCTAGATTTCTTTCTTGGATTAGAAGATCAGGTAAATACTCCAAAATCAATACAAAAGGAAGAATATCTGGTTTTTGTGCTAGGCGCAGCTCATTTTACAAAACAAATACCCATAGAACTCTTTAAAAAAGTCATTCCTCTCCTGAAACAACCCATTTTCTTGATTGGAGGAGGAGATCAGCGTAAAATTGGAGAAGATCTCGCTCAATTATTCCCCCAAAAGGTAAAAAATTACGCTGGCGAACTAAGCATTGGGCAATCTGCCTATTTATTGTCAAAAGCCCAAGCAGTTTTGACACCAGATACAGGAATGATGCATATCGCAGCCGCTTTTCAACGTCCCACCGTGGTGATTTGGGGTAATACGACACCTAATCTAGGTATGTATCCTTACCGTACCGTCTATGAAAATATGGAAGTTTCCCAGCTCGCTTGTCGTCCTTGTGATAAAATAGGAAAGAAAGAATGCCCCAAAGGCCATTTTAAGTGCATGAAAGATCAGTCTATTGAAGAGATCGTGGCAGCATTGGATCGAATATGCTTGAGAAGTCTACTCTGAAAAATGTAACGAGCGTTACTAATTTAACGTATTATCCAAATAACGACTATATATTTATCGAGATTTGTCGCTTTTTAGAGAAAAATCCAAAAAAAGAACGCAACTGAAAAGGGTTTAACACTAAATAGATTATAGATAAATGAAATTTTAAATAAAAATCATATCTTTCGACTTTAAACAACTTCTCTATAAAAAAAACTGATCTTCATTGCGAAAATTACCATGTTTATGAAAATTATAAAATTTACCCTTCTTTTTTTACTCTCAGGCCTTTTTACGCAGCTTTCTGCCCAGGATATTCACTGGTCTTTATACAATATGTCCCCACTGACCCTCAACCCTGCTTTGACAGGTTCGTACCTCGGTACTGCAAGAGTTGGTGGAATTTATCGTGATCAGGCTTTTAATCCAAATAATAGTGCCACTACAACAGGATATACCACTCCTTCTTTTTATATCGATGCGCCGATTGTGGCCATAGGTAAAAGAGATTGGCTTGGAATCGGTGGGATGTTTTACGCCGATAAAGCAGGTTCTGCAGCGTTGACTAATCAAGGCGCTTACGCATCAATTGCTTATCATAAAGCGCTAGATAAAAAAGGAAATACCTTATTATCTTTTGGGGTACAAGGAGGATTGTTGAGTAGAGATATTGATTTTGATGAACTACGTTTTGGTGATGGAATAAGGGAGCAATTACAAGGCGGAACATATAATTCAGCTGCAGTTGCTAGTGATTTTGGAGGAAGCAGTGCTTTCAACTTAAACGCTGGTGTAATGTTAACGGCACGACTAAATAAATTGACAGATTTGAATATTGGACTATCTTTCCAAAATATCTTATCGCCTAACTATTCAATAGTCAATGCTCAAACCAGTAATACACCAAAAGGAGCGAGAGATTTACCTTTGGGATTTAAATTACATGGACAGTTCAATTTTAGCCTAGGAAAAAAATGGTTATTATCTCCAACTTTCTTATACAACCAAGCTTATGCTTCTAACGAATTACAAGTACAATCCATGGTTGGGTATAAGCTAAATAATAAAGATCCCATGATCATCAAACTAGGACCTGGTTATAGATTGGGAGATGCGGTAGAAGTTTTGCTAGGAGTGGATTATAAGTCTTTCCGATTTGGAGCAAGTTACGATTTGACGGTTTCAGGTCTTTCTGATGTCAACAACGGACAAGGAGCATTTGAATTTGCTTTGAGCTATATTATTAAAATATTTAAAGCCCCGACTGTTAAGCCTGTGGTTATTTGCCCACGTTTATAATCGCGCAATAACCAATAAACGATTCTTGAATGAATGAATGATTAATTCATTCCTTAACCAAACGGACAAAAAATAATGAAAATGAGATATATACTTTTAAGCTTTTTATGTTTTGCATTTCTTTCTCAAGTAGAAGCTCAACCGTTACGCGGTCAAACTACTGCGAAACAAAAACTGGAAACTGCCGAGGCGCAGTTGGCTAAAAAAGATTATTACCAAGCCTTAGAATGGTTTGAAAAATATTATAAAGAAGAACGAGATCTAGCGGTTGCTAAACAGATCGCTGATCTACACTTTATGCTACGTGATTATGCAAAAGCTACCCGTTGGTATAAGCGAGTGGTAGAAAGAAAATCTCGTAAAAAACCTAATCCGTTTCTTCCAGAGTTACGCTATGTATACGGACGTACGCTCAAGATGAATGGCAACTATCCTGATGCCATTGAAGAACTTACACTTTACATTAGTGAGTCAGAAGATCCGGTAAACATTGCCCGAGCTAAACGAGAAATCGAAGGGGCAAGATTAGCACAATCCATGCAGCCAGATATGGAAGTAAGCCTCGTCAATGCCGGAAAAAAAGTAAACACAAAATCTTCTGAATATTCTCCGCTTCTAGCTTCTAAAGATGAAATGTATTTTACCGCAATGCGGGAAGATAAAATCAAAGAACTAGGTAGCAGAGATAATGACTATCATTCCAAATTATTCCTTTCCAAAAGAGGAGAAGACGGATGGGAAGAAGCTATGGAAGCAGGTGGTGTAAATATCAACCGTGAAGGATATCACACCGGAAATATTTCTTTTAGTCGCGATGGGCAACGGATGTATTTTACTCGTGCTACTTTGGAAGGAAATGCGTTAATGGAAAGTAAATTATACTACAGTGATAAAGGAGACGAAGGTTGGGCTCCAGCAAATGAAGTTCCTGGTATCAATGGAGATTATATCATTCGTCAACCTGCGGCTGGTGAACTATTTGGTAACGAAGTAATTTATTTTGTTTCCAATATGGAAGGAGGATATGGTGGTTATGATATTTATTATGCTACTAGACAAGGAGACGGATTTGCCTCGCCTGTAAATTTAGGAGATGTGGTTAATACGGATATGGATGATGAATCACCTTATTTTGTAGATGGTACTTTATACTTCAGTTCTGAAGGACATCCTGGAATTGGTGGATTTGATATTTTTAAATCTGAGTGGAACGGTAGTGTTTGGAGTGCACCAATGAATATGGGGAAACCTTATAATTCAATGGTTGATGATTTATACTATTCAATTGATAAAGATGGATACAGTGGTACTTTGGTTTCAAACCGTGAAGGTGGTAAATCCTTAAAGGGAAAAACTTGTTGTACCGATATCTGGGAATTATCAAAAGAAGAAGTGGTACTAGATCTACAAGCACTTACTTTTGCAGATGGAAAACCGCTTAATGGCGCTAGTGTTCAGTTAGTGGAAATGACCAATAATACCATGGGAATGACCAATGACAAAACCAGCGAAGTATCGCATATTTTTGGATTTCCATTGAAGTCAGAAATGGCTTACATGGTAATCGGTTCTAAGGAAGGATTTGTGGCAGATACACTACAATTTAATACGGTTGGAATCACGACAACGACTAGTTTTGAACAAAAGTTAAACTTAGTGTTTATTCCACCACCGCCACCAGAACCAGAAGAGCCAGAGTACGAAGAGTATACCATCAACGAGCCAATCGAATTAGGTAATATCTTCTATGACTTTGATGATGATAAAATCCTTACCGAGGCGGAAGCTGATCTATCTTACTTAGCAGAGTTAATGAACAAATACCCAGATATGGTGATTGAATTATCTTCTCATACGGATAGTCAAGGTCTTTCTGGCTATAATAAGAAGTTATCTCAACGTCGTGCTACTTCCGCCAAAAACTGGCTTGTACAGCGTGGTATTGCAACAGATCGAATTCAGGATGTTGGATATGGAGAAACTCAAATTCGAAATCAATGTGTCAATGGGGTTAAATGTGAAGACGACGAACACCGATACAATCGACGTACCGAATTCAAAATCGTAGCTGGACCAACCTCCATTCAAATTGAGAAAAAACGATTAAAGAAAAACTAAGATTTTCTTCTGATGATTAGAGATTTGCGGGCTTGGGGCTACTCTCCGGCGGTACTGCCGGAGCTGGGAGGCGGAAAAGGAAAAAATGTCTAATCATCAGATTTTTTTTATTTTCATAGAACAACCAGAAACATTCTGTCGTTGTTAATCAGGAGAAGCTTTTGACAGAGCTTCTCCTGATATGTTTAGCAATGAGTTAAAAATAAATTTACATTTTTGGCTTGGTCTTTTTACCCCTGACTACGTTAAAAAGCCTCGCCAATACACCGCATTGTCTACGTTTTTTGCCTTGTCAGAGATAAAAATCTCTAACCCAAAAAACGCAATTTATTAATATCTCATTCCTTAATGTTTGTCTATTCAACTTTTAATAAAATTATAGGAATCATGAAATTCTTTGCAAACAACTTATCATACTTACTAGCAGCTAGCTTTGTATTCTTGATGATAAATGCCTGCACTGGACAGAAAAAAGCTGTTCAGGATATCAATATCGATCCTTACATGACCTTCGAGCAACAACGGGTAGATTTTGGAAACGTAAAAGCAGGGGAGCGACCAGAGTTTATTTATAAATTTAAAAACACAGGATCAGAACCAATCAAAATCGAATTAATTTCAGGCTGTGATTGTACTCAGTTTATTGATACACCAGACGGTCAGACTTTTTTACCTGGAGAAGAAGGTAGCTTTAAAATTATCTTTAAAAGTGATACTGAGGAAGAACGTGGTAAACTAGAAAAGACCATTGATATCCTATTAGAAAATACAGATCCTAAAACAGGATATCAGATAATCAAAGAAGTTTTTTATGAACTGGTTTTATCTGACTAATGATCCTAGCCGATAAATTTTTATGGAAGATATTTCTGTCCTAAACCAAATACTAGCCTCTGCGCTAGGAATGGGCTGGCTTCAATGGCTGGCCTTTATTTTTGGAATAGCGTATGTTATTCTAGCTGCTAAAGAAAACGCTTGGTGCTGGCCGGTCGGATTGATTAGTGTAGTCATTGCATTCTTTGTTTATGCAGATCCTGAAGTCAAACTCTACAGCGATGCGCTTTTACAGATTTTTTATGCTATCATGTCTATTTATGGTTGGTGGATATGGACCTCGCATAGTTCCAATTCAGCGGAAGAACCTTTGGATAGTCCGGAGGCAGCACCGCTTGAAATACATACCTGGCCCATCAAGCGGCATCTAATCATTTTGATCATTGGATTGATCTTAGCGGCAATCTGGGGAAAAATTTGCCAGTTCCAATTCGGAGCAGCCCTGCCGTATATTGATGCGACTACTACGGTGTTTTCATTAATTGCTACCTATATGGTTACCCAAAAGATTCTAGAAAATTGGCTTTACTGGATCCTAATCGACGTGGTTTGCATCTTCGTTTATCTTCACCGTGAACTTTACCTCTTTTCAATTATGTTCTTAATCTATGCAATCGTAGCTGTAATAGGCTACTTTAACTGGAGAAAGGAATACCAAGAACTGCCCTCATAGTCTTATCTGAGCAAAAAAGAACCCTGGGAATACCTAAGTATAACCACAGGGCTCTGACATCCACTCTCTCATATAAATACAAAATAATTCAGTCAATTCTTTCTCGAATCAACCAATATCGTCCTTAAGACAACAGCTTAGTTGCTTTAAGGCCTAAATTTCTTTCAATATATTAATGGAAACGAATAAACTAGAAGTGTTTGGGCTCTCGTTTAGTTAGGTCTCCTGTGCTGTTGTTTTTTTCTAGACGGCAATATAATTCAATTTTCTTATTATTTGCAATAACAATATATAAATATGCATAATAACAATAGAAATAGTTGATTAACGAGTAAATAAAGTACATAATCGGCTTGTGATTCTATATTTGCGGAATAAAATTTTTTATATTAACTTTGTAATTCAAAGTACTTTTAAATAAAAAAGCTGTATGGAAAATTTAACTGCTTTCTCAGACCGTAAGATCTTTCTCTTTAGAATGGGGATTGCCTTTATCCTGATTTCATTGCTTACTTTCGGGTTTTATGACTGGCTACTTGATAGTAATCGCATCGAAAAGGATAATGCTATTGTTAGTTTTTTTGTCAGTTATGGTTGTTTTGTGGTCTTTATGATCGGACTATTGAATACTCG
>CALKJE010000418.1 GCA_937995675.1 uncultured Saprospiraceae bacterium | reverse complement strand
ATTATCTATGGGATGGTGTATTAATTGTCACCGACAAACAGAAGTACAATTCGCTTCTAACGAATATTATGATCAGTACGAAACTTACCACAAAGAATTGAAAGCCGGAAAACGAGAAGTCGTAACGGTAGAAGATATCGGAGGTTTGGAATGTCAAAAATGTCATTATTAATAGTTAATCACATTTTCATAAAAATAAAAAGTACGATTAAGGAATAGTTATTAAAATATATTAAGAAAATTGGCAGAAAAAAATAAGCCTAATTACTTAGTTTAATCAATATTCCTAAAAAAAAGAGCTTAATATAAATTGATATAATGGATAAGAAAAATCAGGACATCTGGGTTGGAATGGCACACAAAAACAACGATCCTGCGCTCATCGAAGCAGCTGGAAAAGAGTTCGTTGAATTGCCAATCATTGAAGCCCTAGGCGATGAGAAAATTGCCGAAGTAGAAACCAATCGACGTGATTTTCTAAAATACCTTGGCTTCGGCCTGGGAGCAGCCACCGTTGCTGCTAGTTGTGACGTTCCTGTTAAACGCGCAATCCCTTACGTAACGAAGCCAGACGAGATCGTTCCTGGTGTTGCTACCTATTATGCATCTAGTTTCGTAAAAGGTGGTGATTACTGTTCGGTATTGGTAAAGACCCGTGAAGGTCGTCCCATCAAAATCGAAGGTAATGTACTTTCTCCTTTGACGAACGGTGGTACTTCCGCTCGTGCACAAGCATCTGTACTCGAACTATACGACGTAAACCGTAACAAAATGAGCGGTTCTGTTGGTGAAAATGGTGCGATCACAGGAATGTCTTGGGCAGATTTGGATAAAGCCATTATGGGTAAACTAAACGGTGGATCTAATATCCGTATCGTTACCAATACTGTTTTAAGTCCTACCACTAAAAGCGTATTTGCTGAGTTTCAAGCAAAATATCCAAATACGAAAGTAGTTACTTACGATCCAATTTCTTCTTCTGCTATTTTAGAAGCAAACGAAAGAAGTTTTGGAGACCGTATTATTCCTGATTACCATTTCGATAAAGCAGATACCATCGTAAGTTTTGGTGCTGACTTTTTAGGTACTTGGATTTCTCCAATCGAATATGCGACTGCTTACGCAAAAGGTCGTAAAATCAATGCTAAGAATCCTAAGATGTCTCGTCACATTCAGGTAGAAAGCGGAATGACCTTAACAGGTTCTAACGCCGATAACCGAGTGTTGATCAAGCCTTCTGAAATGGGAGCAGCCATTGCTACCTTATATAGTGCATTGGGTGGAAGCGTTTCAGCTCCTAAGCTAAATGCTAAAGCTGCCAAAGCAATGAACAAACTAGCTTCCCAATTACGTGGAGGCCGAGGAAGCTCTATCGTAGTTTCTTCTTCTAATAATGTAATGGAGCAAATCATGGTCAATAAGATCAACGAAATGCTCGGTAACTTAGGAAAAACAGTTACGTTCACACACGGATCTTTACAGCGTCAAGGAATTGATGGCGAGATTCAAGGCCTGATTGCTGAAATGCAGGGTGGTGGCGTAGATGCAGTGATTGTAATGGATGCAAATCCTGCGTTTGACCTTTATAATTCAGCTAAATTTATTTCCGCTTTTGCTAAAGTTCCATTGAAAGTTTCTATGTCTTACGATGTAAACGAAACGATGGCACTTTGTGATTATATCGCACCAACCCACCACTACTTAGAGTCTTGGGGTGATGCAGAGCCTAAGCGTGGACATTATAGTATCATTCAGCCAACTATTCAGCCTTTATTCCCAACGCGTCAAGCAGAAGCTTCTTTGCTTACTTGGGCAGGAAGTGCTAATTATAACGCAAATGCTGAACAACCTTTCCACGACTACCTAAAAAATAACTGGAAAAACAATATGTTCGGAGCACAAAGCAACTACGCTTCTTTCCGATCTTTTTGGGATGAAACTTTACACGATGGTGTAGCAAAAGTTGGAACACCTGCACGAGAATATACCAGTTGTGCAGCAAGTGTAAATGGTGGTCAAATTACACAACCTAGTAACGCTGATATAGAGGTTGACTTTTTAGAGTCCGTAAATATCGGAGCAGGACAATACGCTAATAATCCTTGGTTATTAGAAATGCCAGATCCAGTTACGCGTACAACTTGGGGTAATTACCTCGGTGTCCCGGTTAAGTTTGACGGAAAAAATACGTTCGTTGGATTTAAAGGTATCGGAGAAAATATGGTGAAAGGTTATGCAGATGTAGTAAACCTAACCCAAGGGGGAGGAGATGCTACGCCAATTACTGCTTTCCCACAATTCGGACAGCCAGAAGGAACTGTTGCAACTAGCCTTGGTTTTGGACGTAAAGTTTGTGGAGATGCAGGTCGTAATATTGGAACAAACATGTTCCCATACTTATCTGTCGATCAAAATGGAAATACACAATACTTCGCAACCAATGTAGAAGTAAGTGATATCGTAGATATTAACTATGATTTCCCTTGTGTTCAATATCACCACACGTTAGGTGTAACGGCTAAAAATGAAGCAGGTGAAACTTACAATGCGGATGAAGCTGCTTTGGTTGATTTCTCTTACGGAATTGTTGATCAAGGATATCAAGGAAGTTTGACAGAGCGTTCGGTTATTTATACCACGAATCTTAAAGACCTTCCAGCAGAGATTGCACATATAGAAGAAAAGCGAGGAGAAGCGCAGCACTTGAACTCTCAATCGCTTTACCCAGGCCACGAATATTTATATGAAAATGGTCATCACTGGGGTATGTATGTAGACATGAACGCCTGTACTGGTTGTTCAGCCTGTACCGTTGCTTGTATGGCGGAGAATAATGTTCCTGTAGTTGGAGCAAAAGAAGTAAGTCGTCACCACGAAATGACTTGGTTGAGAATTGACCGTTATTTCTACGGAGATGCAGACAATCCAAATACCGCTTACCAGCCGATGATGTGTCAACACTGTGATAACGCTCCTTGTGAGAACGTTTGTCCAGTTGCCGCAACGAATCATAGTTCTGAAGGTTTGAACCAGATGGCTTATAACCGTTGTGTAGGTACTCGATACTGTGCAAATAACTGTCCTTATAAAGTACGTCGTTTCAACTGGATGGATTACACTACTGCGGATATCTTCCCAGCTAACCAGATTGATCTAAACGAAGAGTCTGTTCCTTACGGTGCAGATAACTTGACGCGAATGGTGCTAAACCCAGACGTAACCGTTCGATCTAGAGGAGTTATTGAGAAGTGTAGCTTCTGTGTTCAAAGAATTCAAGAAGGAAAGCTAACTGCGAAGCGTGAACAACGTAAGCTAAGAGACCAAGACGTGAAAACGGCTTGTCAGACAGCTTGTCCTACGGGAGCAATTGTCTTTGGAGATTTGAATAATAAGAAAGGAGAATTGAATAAAGCATTAGATCACAATCCATTAGTTTATATCGCTTTGGAAGAAATCAATGTACAATCTTCTGTACGCTATACAGCAGTAGTGAATAACCGAGACGAAAGCTTAGATGCTTAGTTAGAGATTGTTCCTGTAAATTGTGTCGGCGGGCGAGGCTTCCTTTAGGATTAGAGGCGCGGGCGGCAAAATGACACAATTTATTGAAGAGTCTCTTTAGTAGAATAGAAATTTAGAATATTAAAATATATGTTTAACACCGCATTATAAAATGGTGTTTATCATTAGAATAATTTATAAATATGAGTGCGATAGTTTCACCAGTTAGAAAACCCTTAATTACGGGTAGCAAAAGCTACCATGATATTACGGAAGATCTAGTTAGCCCAACGGAAAAGACACCTAATTCATTATGGGTGATTACTTTTCTGATGTCCATTTCCCTCCTTGGATTTGGTTTATTTTGCATTGCTTGGACGATCTGGAATGGAATCGGTACCTGGAATCTTAACCGGACGATCGGTTGGGGATGGGATATAACTAACTTTGTATGGTGGATTGGAATCGGCCACGCAGGAACACTTATATCTGCTATTCTACTTCTCTTCAGACAAAAGTGGCGTACTGGGGTAAACAGAGCTGCAGAGGCAATGACAATATTCGCTGTAATATGCGCTGCCCTTTTTCCAGGTATCCACGTTGGTAGAGCTTGGGTCGTATTTTACTTTTTTCCTTATCCAAATACTAGAGGACCATTATGGCCAAACTTTAACTCTCCATTACTTTGGGATCTTTTTGCCATCTCTACTTATTTTACTGTTTCACTTTTATTCTGGTACACAGGATTGGTGCCTGATTTTGCAACAGTAAGAGATAGAGCAAAAGGCATTAGAAGAAAAATTTATAATTTCTTATCATTTGGATGGACTGGATCAGCGAAGCATTGGCAAAGATGGGAATCACTTTGTTTGATTCTTGCAGGTATAGCTACGCCGCTCGTACTTTCAGTACACACCATTGTATCTTTTGACTTCGCGACTTCAATAATTCCTGGTTGGCATACGACTATTTTCCCACCATATTTTGTAGCAGGAGCAATCTTCAGTGGATTCGCGATGGTATTAACCTTGATGATAGTCACTAGAAAGCTTTTAAGCTTGGAACAATATATAACCATCGGACATATAGAATCAATGAACAAAGTTATTTTGGTCACAGGTACTATAGTTGGGGTAGCGTATTTAACTGAGTTATTTATTGCTTGGTATTC
>CALKJE010000417.1 GCA_937995675.1 uncultured Saprospiraceae bacterium | reverse complement strand
ATTGGTACCATTGGATGGTGGACGTTTTGCGAGTTCAGATTTGAATGATCTTTACCGTAGAGTAATTATTCGTAATAATCGTCTAAAGCGATTATTAGAAATCAAAGCACCAGAAGTAATCCTTCGTAATGAGAAGCGAATGCTACAGGAAGCAGTTGACTCATTATTTGATAATAGTAGAAAGTCGAACGCTGTAAAAGCAGAAGGTGGACGTGCCCTAAAATCTTTAAGTGATATTCTAAAAGGTAAGCAAGGACGTTTCCGTCAAAACTTACTTGGTAAGCGTGTGGATTATTCTGGTCGTTCTGTAATTGTAGTAGGACCAAAACTAAGACTACACGAATGTGGTATTCCTAAGAATATGGCTGCCGAATTATTCAAACCTTTTGTGATCCGTAAGTTGATCGAAAGAGGAATTGTAAAAACGGTAAAGTCTGCTAAGAAATTAGTTGATCGTAAAGATTCTGTGATCTGGGAAATCCTAGAAAACATTCTTAAAGGTCATCCAGTAATGCTTAACCGAGCACCAACGCTTCACCGTCTTTCAATTCAAGCTTTCCAGCCTACTTTGATTGAAGGAAAAGCGATCCAGTTACACCCATTAGTTTGTGGTGCCTTTAACGCGGATTTTGATGGTGATCAAATGGCGGTACACGTACCGTTGAGTCACGCAGCTATTTTGGAAGCACAAGTATTGATGCTTGCTTCTCACAATATGTTGAATCCACAGGATGGTTCTCCGATTACCCTACCTTCACAGGATATGGTATTAGGTCTATATTATTTGACCAAAGAAAGAACCAATAGCAAAGAAGCACCTGTTCGTGGGGAAGGAATGAAATTCTATAGCACGGAAGAGGTACTGATTGCCCATAACGAAGGGCGAATTGATTTGCACGCTAAGATTGAAGCAAAAGTTAAATTCGAAAACGAAGATGGAACCTTTGGTTTAAAGCGTACAGAAACAACCGTTGGACGGGTTATTTTTAACCAAGCAACACCAGAAAAAGTACCTTTTATTAATCAATTGTTGACCAAGAAAAACCTACGTAAGGTAATCATGGACATCATTGAACGAACGGATTTTCCAACGACGGCAAACTTCTTGGATGCCATTAAGGAAATGGGTTTCTACTGGTCTTTCAAAGGAGGTCTATCTTTCAACTTAGGAGATTTAATTACCCCTACACAAAAAGCGGATACGCTGATTACTGCTCAAAAAGAAGTAGATGAAGTGTGGGATAATTATAACATGGGATTGATTACCAATAACGAACGTTACAATCAAATTATTGATAAATGGACGTTTGCGGATAATAAGATCACCGAAAACCTAATGGTAGAATTAGCAGAACATAAGCAGGGATTCAACTCTGTATATATGATGCTTGATTCTGGAGCACGTGGATCTAAACAACAGATTAAGCAGTTGTGTGGATTACGTGGACTGATGGCTAAGCCGCGAAAATCTGGTGATACAGGTGGAGCGATTATTGAAAATCCGATCCTTTCTAACTTCTTGGATGGTTTATCAGTACTTGAATACTTTATCTCTACGCACGGTGCTCGTAAAGGTCTGGCCGATACGGCATTGAAGACGGCGGATGCAGGATACTTGACACGTCGTTTGGTAGATGTATCTCAGGATGTAGTAATCATGGAAGAAGATTGTGATACTTTAAGAGGTATCGAAACTACTGCCTTGAAAGACAACGAAAAAGTGATTCAAAACTTAACGGATCGAATCATTGGACGTTATACACTGCATGATATTGTTCACCCAGTAACGGATGAATTATTATTAGCAGCTGGTGAATATATTACGCCACAGATTGGACGACACATTGAGGCAGAAGGAATTGAGATGGTAACCATTCGTTCCGTACTGACTTGTGAAACTAAGCGTGGAGTTTGTAACAAATGTTACGGTAAAAACTTGGCAACAGGTAGAATTGCTGAACGAGGTGATGCAGTAGGAATTATTGCTGCTCAGTCGATTGGTGAGCCGGGTACACAGTTGACACTTCGTACTTTCCACGTAGGTGGTATTGCCAACGTATCGAAAGCGGAGTCTACCTTGTCTAGTAAGTTTAATGGAACATTGGAGTTCGATGGTATTCGTACCACTGAATCAACAGATGATAAAGGTAAGAAGATAGATATCGTTTTATCTCGAGCTGGTGAAATCCGTGTATTAGAAAAAGGAGGAAGCAAAGTTTATACGACGCTTCATATACCTTATGGTGCAATTTTATTTGTCGAAGATGGCAAAGAAGTAGTTAAAGGAGATCTTATTTGTGAATGGGATCCGTTTAACGCAGTAATTGTTTCTGAACATAGTGGTATTGCTCAATTCGAAGATATCGTTGAAGGTCAAACTTTCCGTATTGAAAGAGATGATCAAACTGGATACGCTGAAAAAGTAATCGTTGAAAGTAAGACCAAGAAGAATATCCCTACTATTCACATCGTGGATAAGAAAGGAAATCAATTGAAGTCTTATAACCTTCCGGTAGGATCTTATATCTCTATCGAAGATGGTCAGACGATTAAGGGTGGAGAAAAGATTGCTAAGATACCACGTAAGCTAGGTAAGATTGCGGATATTACGGGTGGTCTTCCTCGGGTAACAGAGCTTTTCGAAGCACGTAATCCTTCTAACCCAGCGGTTACAGCGGATATTGACGGAGTTGTATCTTTCGGAAAAATCAAGCGTGGTAAGCGGGAGGTTTTTGTAGAAGATGAAAAGACGAAACAGCGTCACAAGTATCTGATCGGATTATCTAAGCACATCCTAGTACAGGAAGGTGATTTCGTAAGAGCAGGTATGAACTTATCTGATGGAGCAGTTGCACCAAGAGATATCCTAGATATTTCTGGACCATTTGCAGTACAGTCTTACTTGGTGAATGGGGTACAAGAAGTTTACCGTTCGCAAGGTATCACGATTAACGATAAGCATATCGAAGTAATCGTGCGTCAAATGATGCGTCGAGTACAGATCGAAGATGCAGGAGATACCACTTTCCTTGAAGGAGAAGCGGTTGAGAAGTATGATTTCTTAGAGCAGAACGATTGGATTTTTGATAAGAAATTTATCACCGATCCTGCAGATTCTGAGAAGTTGAAGCCAGGACAATTGGTGACTTTACGTCAATTGCGAGAAGAAAATTCTGCCCTGAAGCGTAATGATATGAAGCCTGTTCAATACCGTGATGCGGTACCAGCAACTTCGCGTCCATTGCTACAAGGTATCACGAAGTCTTCTCTTGGAACACATAGCTGGATTTCTGCAGCCTCGTTCCAGGAAACTACGAAGGTCTTGAGTCAAGCAGCAATTTCTGCGAAACGAGATGATCTAGAAGGATTGAAAGAAAACGTGATTGTTGGTAAGCTAATTCCTGCGGGAACTGGACTACGAATTTTTGATCGTTTATACGTTACTAGTAAAGAAGCACACGATGCTGCTCAGGCACGTCGAGATGAGATTGAAGAAATGGAAGAGATGGAAGGAGTGGAGTAGCATTCGGCTATTAGCTTTTGGCCGTTAGCCATTGGCGCTCTTCGACCGTGTGTTAAAAAATATAAAAAGGTTCGCTTTTAATTAAGCGGGCCTTTTTTAGTTTTGGGCTATTTCTTATTGGTGTTATTGAGTTTAAACGGGTCTTTCTTAAGCGTAAATCTTAAAAAATGAAGGTTATAATCAGCCAGATTTGTGAAAAAAATCGAAATTTGGCTGGTTATAGGATATTGTGATTCCTCGCTATAACACCACAAGCTAACAACAGTAATAAAAGATTATACAAAAATCATAGCGCTTGTTTACACCTCCTGGTGTAGATACAGCTATCAAGCAATAATAGACAAAAGATGACAATTTTCTTAGCTAGAAGTGCTTACCTCAA
>CALKJE010000416.1 GCA_937995675.1 uncultured Saprospiraceae bacterium | reverse complement strand
GCCAATAAAGCCGTAAAGGGTAGGGCTTCTTCGAAGGCATGTCCAATGCTATGCTCGTCCGTGATTCCTGTAAAGGCCGTTTGTAAAACGATAATCGTTAAACCAATTAATCCAACTGGCGCTAAGTGGAAAGCCAACGCGACAATCAAGAAAAGTGCGGAGATTCCTTGTACCACCAATGCCCATTTTTCGGCACCGGTTCTTTTTGCGTCTTGTTCTTCTAAATATCCTTCGATGATTCCTCTTACCTTGTCTGGTAATTGCTCTCCAAAACCAAATTTCTTCGTAACCTCTAATAGCACACAAGTGATCAATCCGCAAACCAACACCGGCATCGTAATCGGCGCCATGGCATAAAAGAAGTCCATAAAATGCCATCCAAGTTTTTCACCAATCAATAAGTTTTGTGGTTCTCCCACAATCGTACAAACTCCACCCAAGGCCGTTCCTACCGCACCGTGCATTACCAAACTTCGGAGGAAAGAACGAAATTGTTCTAACGTATCTTTCCCTAACTCTTTTCGATCCGCGACTCCGCTATCATCAAAATCCTTATCACTCGAATGTACTCTATGATATACTTGATAAAACCCGACAAAGACCCCAATCAAAACCGCCGTTACCGTTAAGGCATCCAAAAAGGCACTTAAAAAGGCGGAAATAAAGCAGAATAGCAGGGATAAAACGATCTTAGACCGGACTTTGACGAATATTTTTCCAAAAATAAACATCAACAGCGGCTTCATAAAATAGATACCTGCCACCATAAAAACCAAAAGGAGAATTACCTCTAAATTTGCGGAAATTTCCCCAAAAACATGTTTGGGCGTGGTTAAATTCATAAAAATCACCTCTAAGGCGATCAAACCACCAGATTGGAGTGGATAACATTTTAAGGCCATGGCCAAGGTAAGAATAAACTCTCCGATGATGACCCACCCAGTTACGGTTTCGCCTGCAGTAAAGAGTAAAATAGGGTTGATGATCAAAAAAGCGATAATCGCTTGCTTGTACCAAGTCGGTGATGACCCTAAAAATGACTTAAATGCCTCCATAAATCTGTGTTTTTGTAGAAATTCTGTCCTGTTTTTGAGAATTTCCTAATTCAACCTGTAAAATTAAAATTTTATTTAAGAACTACCGAAAGTGAAGGGGCTTTTTACGTAAAATCTGATAAATTAAGCGTGGGAACCTTAAATCATTTACTTTTGTATTAAGGTTACCTACTGTATAAAAATTAATTGCCACTAAGACACAAAGGCACTAAGGATTTTTTCGTAGAAAAAATCTTATTTTCTTACTCTTTTCTTTGTGCCTTAGTGTCTTCGTGGCCTTATAAAGCCTTAAAAAGTAAATCGTCTAGAAAAAATAAATAAAATGGTAAAGATTGGACCAGTAGACTTAGGGGAATTTCCATTATTGCTTGCTCCGATGGAGGATGTGAGTGATCCACCTTTCCGTGCCTTGTGTAAAGCCCAGGGATGTGATATGATGTATACGGAGTTTATCAGTGTAGAAGGGTTGATTCGAGATGCGACCAAGAGTGTACAAAAACTAGATATTTATCCAGAAGAACGACCGATTGGGATCCAGATTTTTGGTGCCGAGATCGATTCGATGATGCGAGCGGCTGAGATCGTAGAAGATGCCCAGCCGGAGGTACTTGATATCAATTATGGTTGTCCGGTAAAAAAGGTCGTTTGTAAAATGGCCGGAGCAGGAATTTTACAGGATTTAGATAGAATGGTAAAATTGACGGATGCGGTGGTCAAAGCGACCAAGTTGCCCGTGACCGTAAAAACCCGCTTGGGTTGGGATGATGAAACGAAGTTTATCGAAGAAGTAGCCGAACGCTTACAAGATGTCGGCATCAAAGCCTTGTCGATCCACGGTCGTACCCGAAAGCAAATGTATAAAGGCGAAGCCGATTGGTCGTTGATTGGAAAGATCAAAGAAAACCCTCGCGTAAAAATTCCGATCTTCGGAAATGGCGATATCGACTCTCCACAAAAAGCAAAACTATACCGCGAACGCTACGGCGTGGACGGGATCATGATCGGTCGTGCCGCGATCGGATATCCGTGGATCTTCCGCGAGATCAAACACTATTTCGAAACCGGAGAAATCCTTCCTCCTCCCACCGTCGAAGAACGGGTAGCCGCTGCCCGCCAACATCTTACCCACTCCCTAGAATGGAAGGGCCCTAAACTCGGTGTCCTAGAAATGCGCCGCCATTATACCAACTACTTCCGTGGCTTCCGCAACATCAAAGCTTGGCGTATGCAATTGGTGACACAGGATGATCCGGCTGCTGTTTTTCAGGTGCTGGATCAGATTGAAAGTATTTATAGTGGGATGGAGCAGCAGGGGGTGATGCAGCGGTAGATTTTTGTAATTTTTTTGTTGATGGTTTTTTCTTTATATGGGTAGAATTAGTTTGATTTGTTCTTAAACTTAGCATCGTTAGGGATTTTATCTAATATTTCCTTTAGTTCAATTATCCTTTTGTTATT
>CALKJE010000415.1 GCA_937995675.1 uncultured Saprospiraceae bacterium | reverse complement strand
AATTCCATCCTTATCACGCTTAAAGTCAATAACACGGTATTTTCTTTTGTGTCCACCACCACGGTTACGTGTGGTCATTTTACCGGTACGGTTACGACCTCCTGTTCTTGAGATAGGAGCTAGTAGGCTTTTTTCCGGTTTATCAGTAGTGATAGCCGAATAAGTATTTCCTACTCTAAAACGCGTACCCGGTGTAACGGGACTATACTTTTTAACTGGCATTTTTTAAAAATTTATCAGTTCAATCCTCTAAGAGGCGTATCTAAATTAAGTTTATACTTCGCCGAAGAAATCGATGTCTTCACCATCTGCAACTGTAATGATTGCTTTTTTGTAGGATGAGCTTTTTCCTCGAACTACGCCAGAACGGGTGTTACGGGATTTAGCTTTACCAGGCATGGTGATCGTGTTGACAGATGTCACGTTGACGCTGTACATTTTTTCGACTGCTTTTCTGATTTCAATCTTGTTAGAAGATTTATCAACCAAGAAGCTATATTGACCACGATCTTCTGTTAGTCGTTCAGACTTTTCAGTGATAATGGGTTTGATTAAAATACTATTCTTTGCCATGATCTAATTATTTAGCGAAGGTGGCTTTAATTTGCTCAATGGCTCCTTCTGAAAGTACCAATGTTTGAGCTTTAACAATTTCGTATGTATTCAAGTCCGAAGCACGAGTTACAGATGCTTTAGGAAGGTTACGACTAGATAAGTATAAATGCTTATCCATATCGCCAGTAACTAATACTGATTTTTTATCAGCGATATTCAGTTTATCAAGGATTCCTTTAAACTGTTGTGTTTTTGGAGCTTCGAAAGTAAAGTCCTCTACCACTACGATATTTCCTTGAGCTTGCTTGTCAGACAAAGCAGACTTTCTAGCTAGGGCGCGAACTTTTTTGTTCACTTTCATATCGTAAGTTCTTGGACGAGGTCCAAAGATTCTACCACCACCTCGGAATAAAGGATTTTTGATATCACCTGCACGAGCAGTACCTGTTCCCTTTTGACGCTTAATTTTCCGGGTTGACCCCTTCACTTCTCCACGTTCCTTAGTTTTGTTTGTTCCCTGACGTTTGTTAGCCAAGTGCAATTTTACCGCAAGGTAAACCGCGTGCTCGTTAGGCTCTACCCCGAAGATATCTTCTGGAAGATCTACTTGCTTGCCAGTTGACTGGCCATCTATGTTGATTATATCGATTTTCATTGCTGAATTACTTTTCAATGATTACGAATGCACCCTTATGACCCGGTACTGCACCTTTGATCAGGATAATGTTTTTCTCTGGGAAGATTTTTACCACTTCCAAATTTTCGGCAGTAATTCGTTTACCACCCATACGACCTGCCATTCTCATTCCTTTAAATACTTTTGCAGGATAAGAAGCGGCACCGATAGAACCAGGAGCACGCTGACGGTTATGTTGACCGTGAGTAGCATCATTTACCCCTTTAAAGTTGTATCGTTTTACAACCCCTTGGAAGCCTTTACCTTTCGATGTTCCTACTACATTAACTTTATCTCCTTCTTGGAAAACTTCCCAAGCTTCGATAATGTCACCAATTGATTTAGCAACTGGATCGGCAGTGTTGCCGTCCGCATCGGTCATACCATTTAAGGCATCTAAATCGAAATCACGGAATTCGACAACTTTACGTTTAGGCGCAGTCTTGGCATTTTCGAAATGACCAATCATGGCTTTAGTAGAATTTTTGGCTTTTACTTCACCAAATCCTAGCTGTAAAGAATTGTATCCGTCTTTGCTATCCTCTGTTTTTACTTGAGTGATAACACATGGACCTGCTTCAATAACTGTGCAGGCGAGGTTATTTCCAGCATCGTCAAAGACGCTAGTCATACCTATTTTTTTACCTATTATACCGTTCACAACAATATGATTTTATGTATAAATAATATACAGAACAATAGTATCTGGCGACTACAACGCAGCCGTTTTACTAAGGATCCGCGAAGATACTTAATTTTCGATACTTTTAAGCTAAAAATAGCTCGTTCAGTACTGGTACACTTTTTTTATAATAGAGGGGTTATAAAATAACGCCTCGTTAATTATTTTTCCTTTGAAAGTTTATGTCAACTTTACCTGTATATCTACACCACTAGGCAATTCTAGCTTAGATAATGCGTCTACGGTTTTCTGCGTAGGCGTGTAGATTTCGATTAATCTCTTGTGGGTGCGTAACTGAAACTGCTCGCGAGATTTCTTGTTGACGTGCGGGGACCGCAGTACAGTGAAGATTTTCTTCTCGGTTGGCAGCGGAATCGGTCCAGTCACTACAGCTCCACTATTTCTTACAGTCTTAACAATCTTCTCAGTTGATTTGTCAACTAAGTTGTGGTCGTAAGATCGGAGTTTGATTCTGATTTTTTGATTCATTACCCTGTTGGATGTTAAATAAAATTATAATAGTTGCCGGCAGACCGGAATCTACCGGCAACGTTTCTTTTCAATTTTTAAAAGGAGATTAACTATGAGTTAACTGCGCCTTTTGCTTTTTCGATTACATCTTCAGCAATACTCTTAGGAGCAGCTTCGTAGTTAGCAAATTCCATAGTAGAAGATGCACGACCAGATGTAATGGTTCTTAAAGTAGTTACGTAACCGAACATCTCAGCTAAAGGTACGGTTGCCTGAATGGCTACTGCACCACCTGGGCGTGGTTCCTGACCAGTAGGGATTCCACGACGACGGTTAAGGTCACCGATAACAGATCCTACATAATCTTCTGGAGTTACTACTTCTAGTTTCATGATTGGCTCTAGTAAAACTGGTTTTGCTTTATGAGCAGCAGCTTTGAAGCCTTCTTTTGCACAAAGTTCGAATGCGATTGGCTTAGAATCCACAGGGTGAATAGAACCATCATATACTCGCACTTTCATGCTATCAATATTGTAACCTGCTAGAATACCGTTCTTCATCATGGCTTTGAAGCCTTTTTCAGTTGGTGGTAATAATTCCTTAGGAATAGATCCACCGGTAATCGCATTTACAAATTGTAATTGTACTTTTCCGTTTTTGAAGTCTTCGCTATCTAGGAATTCCTGATCAGCAGGTCCAAGTTCGAAAGACATATCGGCGAATAGACCAGAACCACCCGTTTGTTTCTTTAAACGTTCACGGTGATCAACTGTAACAGTCAATGCCTCTTTGTAGTTAACCTGAGGAGCACCTTGGTTACATTCTACTTTAAATTCTCTTTTTAGACGATCCACGATAATTTCGAGGTGAAGCTCTCCCATTCCGCTAATAACAGTTTGGTTAGTATCTTCATCGTATCGTACTTTGAAAGTAGGATCTTCTTCGGCAAGCTTACCTAAAGCCATACCTAATTTTTCTACATCTTTCTGTGTCTTAGGCTCAATTGCGATTCCAATTACAGGATCAGGGAAAGTCATACTTTCTAGAACGATTGGGCTTTTAAGATCACAAAGTGTATCTCCAGTACGGATATCTTTAAATCCAACACCTGCAGCAATATCACCTGCCTCTACTCTATCTACTGGATTTTGCTTGTTGGCGTGCATCTGATAGATACGAGAAATTCTCTCTTTATTATCAGAACGTGTATTTAGTACGTAAGAACCTGCATCTAAAGCTCCACTATAAACGCGGAAGAATGCTAAACGACCTACGAAAGGATCTGTGGCAATTTTAAACGCTAAAGCAGCAAATGGCTCATCTGCGCTTGGCTTACGCTGGATTTCTTCATCTGTATTTGGATCAGTACCTGTAACCGCTTCCACATCTAAAGGAGATGGTAAGAAAGTACAAACTGCATCTAATAATGCCTGAACCCCTTTATTTTTGAAAGCAGAACCACACATCATAGGACAAATAGTCATATCGATGGTAGCTTGGCGGATAGCCGTACGCATTTCTTCAAGTGTAATTGAATCTGGATCATCGAAGAATTTCTCCATCAATGTTTCATCATATTCAGCAATTGCTTCAACTAACTCTGCACGAGAAGTATTAACAACTTCTACTAAATCTTCAGGAATTGGAATTTCTTTAAAAGTCATTCCTTGTGTTGCGTCGTCCCAAATGATGGCTTTATTGGTCATCAAATCAACAACACCACGGAAACCTTCTTCCGCACCGATAGGAATCTGCAAAGGAATTGCATTTGCTCCTAATTTGTCGCGAACATCTTTCACTACTGCGAAGAAGTCAGCTCCTGTTCGGTCCATTTTGTTAACGAATCCGATACGAGGTACTTTATATCTATTAGCTTGACGCCAAACAGTTTCAGATTGTGGCTCTACACCAGACACTGCGCAAAATAATGCAACGGTACCATCTAATACACGTAAAGAACGCTCAACCTCAACTGTAAAATCAACGTGACCAGGCGTATCGATAATGTTTACCGTATACATTTGATCTTCCCACTTCCATTCTGTCTTAGTTGCAGCAGAAGTAATCGTGATACCTCTTTCCTGCTCTTGCTCCATCCAGTCCATGGTAGCAGCACCATCGTGTACTTCACCAATTTTGTGACTCAATCCAGTGTAGTACAGGATACGTTCTGTGGTCGTTGTTTTACCGGCGTCAATATGTGCGGCAATACCAATATTTCTCGTAAATCTAAGATCTCTAGCCATAATTTTTTTAGTCTATAAGGATAATAAATTGTTGATGATAAATCTCTGTTATTAAACTTTAAAGTGTGCAAAAGCTCGGTTAGATTCCGCCATTTTGTGCGTATCTTCCTTACGTTTTACCGCAGCACCTTCTCCTCTGCTTGCTGCGATTAGCTCAGCTGCCATTTTTTCGGCAAATCCTTTACCACTACGGGTACGAGCAAATCGAATCAACCACTTCATTCCGATAGAAATTTTTCGTTTAGCACGAATTTCAGTTGGAATTTGGAAAGTAGCACCACCGATTCTTCGGCTACGTACTTCCACTTGAGGCATTGCATTGTTTAAAGCTTTCTTCCAAACAGCATGTTCATCTTCATTAGTTTTCTCCTTCACGATATCCATCGCCTCGTAGAATACAGTGAGTGCGGTACTTTTCTTACCTGACAACATCATGTTGTTCACAAACTGAGTTACCAATGGATCTCCGAATCGAGGATCAGGGGCAATGTGTCTTACTTTAGGTTTTCTTTTACGCATGAGCTAAACGTGATTTCTGATAACTAATTTTATTATTTCTTTGGACGCTTTGTTCCATATTTTGAACGACTCTGTAGACGATCCGTTACACCCGCAGTATCTAATGCACCACGAACAACTGTGTAACGTACACCAGGTAGATCTTTTACACGACCTCCACGGATAAGTACAATTGAGTGTTCTTGTAGATTGTGACCTTCACCAGGGATATAGGCAATTACCTCAATACCA
>CALKJE010000414.1 GCA_937995675.1 uncultured Saprospiraceae bacterium | reverse complement strand
ATACTGCACTTTGGACTCCGGAGACCATGAAAACCTTATTGGAAAATAATGGTTGGCAAGTCGTCACTTCCTATACTTACGGAACACTAGATCCATACACCCTAAAATGGATGAGCGAAATGGAAAAGCGTGGAATAGATTGGTCTAAAAGTATGGAACCTGAATTCTGGGGATATGTGCGAGGAAAAATGAGCTATATGCCAGTAACGATGTTAACAAAACAACGGTCGCTGGGATTTATGACTTGTGTAGCAAAACCAATTGGGTAAATCTTTTAAAAAAATAAATCAAAAAAATCCTCTCTCATCTGCTGAAAGAGGATTTTTTTATGAAGTTTTTAGTGACTCAATATTCTTAGTAGAATAGCTCAAATTCCACCCGTCGATTTTTCTGTCGTCCCTCTTTAGTCGTGTTTGCTGCCACGGGCTTGCTTTCACCGAATCCTTCAAAACTCATTCGGTCTCGATCAATCCCTTGTTTTGCAATCAGATTTAGACAAGTCTCTGCTCGATTTTTAGATAAAGTTAGATTGTCCCCTTCTTGCCCCAAAGAATCGGTATGACCGCTAATTTTAAGTTTTGCGTCTGGATATTTTTTCATTAAGGCTGATATCTTTATCACTAACCCTTTTGAATATTCTGTTAGATTAGCACTTGATGGTAGGAAAACTACTTTGCTAATGGCATCAGCAACCACCTTCTTTTCCTCTGTGGTCATCTTCACTTCAGGACAACCATTGCTAGAAGCTGGTCCCGCTCGATTCGGACATTTATCATCTGCATCTGGTACGCCATCACCATCTTTATCGGCCACAACAGGTTTTCCCACTATTTCTTTTTCTACCACAGCAGGACAACCGTTATTAGCCGCCGTACCTTTTACGTTAGGACATTTATCATCTTTGTCATAAACACCGTCCTTATCTCTATCTGATGGACAACCACTATTGGCTGCAATTCCAGCTAATTGAGGACATTTATCCTCTGCATCCGCTACTCCATCACCATCTTTATCGGCAATGACTGGTTGCGTAAGGATAGCTGCTTTGTCTGCTGTTATTTTTTCATTCTTGGTGGCTGCTTTAGCAGGACAACCATTATCTGATCCAGCGATATCTGGACAAAGATCAT
Source organism: uncultured Saprospiraceae bacterium (assembly GCA_937995675.1). Classification (GTDB taxonomy): domain Bacteria; phylum Bacteroidota; class Bacteroidia; order Chitinophagales; family Saprospiraceae; genus JALZUU01. Next base: position 4,524 of record CALKJE010000414.1, on the reverse strand, counting down.
CTGCTCCTACAAACCCATCACCATCTAAATCTTTATCTCTGGATTCTGGACAACCTTCGTTGCGCTGATTACCTCTGGTATTTGGGCAACGATCGTAAAAATCGTCTACACCATCACCATCCGCATCTTGCGGACAACCATTAGCCAAAGCTAGACCTGGTTCAAAAGGACATTCGTCCTTCGAATTAAGAATACCATCATTGTCACTATCACCAGTATCGATGGTACTGCCTGCTATTTCTACCTCATCCTCGAATAGTTTAAAGTCGTCAGAACGGTGAAAACCAAAGAAATATAATAGCCAGCCAAAAAATAGGATAACGAGAAGTGCAATAAAGAAATCGTTACGGTCTTTTTTGTCTTTAAAATTTAAAAGGGAATTGCTCATTTTGTAAGTAAGTTGGTTATGATTGTTTTCTCAGAAGGTTGTAGTAGTTGGTAATTTCAGTTCAGATCAGGAATCAAAGTAAATCTATCAACTGTAGAAATACCCCGTTTAGACGATATTCTTCTCTATTTGTCACAATATTTTCAACATTATTGCAAAGCCAGTGGGCCGTGTTTCTAAAAAAATAAAGGGCTTTTAAAAAAAGGACAAAACGAAAAAACGTTTACTAAACTTTAAAAGTTTAGTAAACGTTTTTTCGTCTAGTTAATTTATTCGGAAAGTGGCCGTTGATTTGGTACTAGTTTTAGGCGAAAACCGGCTGCTTTAAGTTTTTTGATAATTCCTTTTTTACCTCCAAGATGACCCGCTCCAACGGCCACGAATAGCGTTTGTTCGCTTACTAAAAGAGCGATCCGTTCAGCCATAATTTCATTTCGATCATAAATCATCATTTTTCGTAGCTTTCCTGTACTCTTCTTAGCTGATTTTAGAATTTTTAAAAGATTCCCTTCTTGATATAAACTGGATAATTTCAATAAATTCTTTCTAAAACGAGAAACATTCTTCACCATAGACCAAAGCGCTTTTGCTTGGTAATCAAGTGGAATTCGATCCATTAAATCAATCTGCTCTTGAACCGTTTCAATACCTAATAAAATTCGATTTTCCTTTTCTGCAAATTCCCAAAAGAATCGGTCGAGGGAAACTGGTTGATCATCGTTAAGTAGACTACTCGTGACAAAATTGGTCAACATCATCGGCTTTGCTCGCACAAAGTGATCAATGGGCATTCCAGTGGTTTTTAGGAAGAAGCGACCAATTTTCGCATATTTTTTAGGACTATAAAAATCTGAAAGCAATACTCCTTCAGGTAGATCCATCGACTGTTCACCAAGCAATAGTTCTGCTTCATTTAGGTTTATTTCGGTGGCGAAAGTATCGCAAGTTTGAATTTTTTCACAAACCAAATCTTGATAATCAAAAGCGCGAATATCTCGAACATGCATCGTCCCAAATAGGTAGGAAGTACCCGGCAAGTTAGGCTTATCAATTTGCCAAAGGAGTTGTGGTTGCTTTTTTTTGGACTTGGCCATTTTGGAATAAAATTAAAAAGGAGATTGTTCTAAAAAAAAATCACGCACCGTAAGCACGGCACGTGAAAGTTTCTCTTATAATTGATCATTAAAGTTCCTGCTTATGCCGGCTGGTAATTAAATGGTAAAATCCGCGAGTCTTTGACCGTAGATAAAGTCATTAATGTTTTTAGACGTTCGATCTCTTCAATTTGAGAAAGCGTCTTAAATAACAGCTTTTCGTAAGTAGGAATATCTTTACAAACTATTTTGATTAAAAAGTCTGCTTCACCAGTAATGATGTAACACTCTGTAATCTCATCGATCGCTTTAATCTTGTCTAAGAAGTGATTTAATGCACCTTCTTTCTGCCATGCTAAAGAAACAAGCACAAAAGTCTTCACATTTAAACCAATACTTTGTTGGTTAACTACTGCATGGTAAGATTCAATAATCCCAGATTGCTCCAGTTTCTTTACTCTTTCCAAGGTTGGTGCAGGAGATAATCCAATTTGCTTCGATAAGTCAAGGTTGGTAATCTTACTGTGTTCTTGTAATATTTTTAAAATCTGTAAATCAATCTTGTCTAGTTTGCTATCTGTACCAGTGATATTATTATCCATAATTTTAGTTTCTTTTTTAATTTTAATCGTCTGCAATTTATTTACAAAAAAAATAAAATACAAGCAATTAGGTAAAAAAACCATTAATTATTTGTTAATAAAGGTTTTTTAATGATTTAATTGAAATTTTATTCTGAATACGAGAAATCGCTAAATAAGGTTTCATTAATAAAAAATACGCCGAAAAACTACTTTTCCGGCGCATCTGCGTTAAATTTTCTTGTATGAACGTATTCCTTATGGGAAAATACCCAAAGCAATATAATCACTACTGATCTTTTGTAGCGCGCTAATGAAGGCAGCTGTACGTAGATCTTCCACTTTTCTTTTTCGCTTCTTAATTGCACGAATTTGATTGTAAGCGGTGATCATCGTTTCTTCTAAACCAGAACGTACCAAGTCCACCTCATCGGCTCCTCGAGTTAGGAAATCTCTTTCTTTCATTCCGATCGTCTTTCCAGTCAATCTTTCTACCAATGCTACGATATTGGAGTAAGTTTGATTATCAAAACGTTTTTCCATTCGACCAAAACGCATGTGAGAAAGATTCTTTAACCATTCAAAATAAGAAACGGTTACACCACCTGCATTGATATACATGTCTGGAATGACCATAATTCCTTTTTTACGTAGAATCGCATCTGCCTCAGAAGTTACAGGACCGTTCGCAGCCTCTGCAACGATCTTAGCTTTGATTCGTTTTGCGTTATCAACTCGAATTTGATTTTCAAGTGCCGCTGGAATCAAAATATCACAATCAATTTCTAATACTTTTTTACGTTGAGGAAGTTCCTTAGCACCTGGGAATTTTAGGATAGAACCTGTCTTTTTAAAGTGCTTAAGCAATTTAGGAACGTCAATTCCTTTTTCATTATAAATCGCACCATCGTGCTCCGCAATACAAGTTATCAAAGCATCTCCTTCTTCTTGGAAGATTTTTGCACAATAACTTCCTACATTACCAAAGCCCTGAATCGCTACGCGTTTTCCTGCTAATCCAGGCGTAAGTCCGAGCTTTTCCATATCATCTTTGTGGCTACAAGCCTCACGTACTCCGTAGAATACACCACGACCAGTCGCCTCTGTTCTTCCTTGGATACCATTTTGGTGAACCGGCTTTCCAGTTACACAACCGGCAGCATCAATCTCTCCTCCTTTGAAAGAGACATAAGTATCAAGAATCCAAGCCATTTCTCGTGAGCCTGTTCCATAATCAGGAGCAGGAACATCAATTCCAGGGCCGATAAAGTTTTTACGAATCAATTCTGCCGTGTAACGACGGGTGATCAATTGTAATTCATGTTCAGAATATTCTTTTGGAGAAATTTTCACTCCACCTTTTGCTCCACCGAAAGGAACATCTACGATCGCACACTTATAAGTCATCAACGAGGCCAAAGCCATGACTTCTTCTTGGTGTACTTTCTGAGAATATCGGATTCCTCCTTTGGTAGGAAGACGGTGGTGACTATGCTGTACTCGATAAGCTTCGATTACTTGGTAGTCTTTTCCGATCTTTACTGGGAAACGCATCTGGTAAACGGAGTTACAGGCTTTGATTTGTGCCAATAATCCTTTTGGTAAACCAGTGTGGGCGGCTGCCCGATCAAAGTTGCTACTTACACTTTCAAGAAAGCTGACCGTAGCAACGGGTTGTTTAACTTTTTTAGCTTTTGCCATGATTAATAATTTGGTCCTCTAATTTTGTTAATTTTTTATCCATATAAAACATAAAACAAATAAGGCCAATAAAACCAACGACAATTACTGCCACGACCACATAGATTTTGCCAGTACTACGCATAAAGTCCATACCCGGACCTTCTTGGGCAGCAAGCAGTGGTGTGATTGAAAAAAGAAGTGAGCAAAGTAGCCAGATTATACGATGTTTCATACAATTTTAGTTAAGGTGGGTCAAACTTCGGTTTTTTTTTTAGCAATACAAAACTTAGTCGTATTTTCTTTTCGAAGTACTCAATTAATTAATAATTAAAGTTAATAATTGTCTAGATTTTCATAAAAAAGCGGATATGGAATAAAGATGGATGAATTATGTTTAAGTTATTTTTTCTGCTCCGCTGTCAATTCAATTAATCCATCTTTTGTCAATCTTCCTTTTCTGTATATTACTTCTCTTTTTTCTAATTCGCTCATCTCCTCACCTTCTTCATCGCAATCATAGTATATAAAATTATTAGCGGTGTAGAGATTTAATTGCTGATCTATTTCTGTCAGTTCAGTACATTCAAAACAAGGCCCTTCACCGCAATCTCCAATGGCAATTGTTTTGGAATCAATCCTTTCTCCATTTAATTTATAGGTAGTTAAGTAGTTAATATTGGCAAAAAACAATCTACTGCTGCCAGCGTAATAGTCGCTACATAAATTCCATTGGTTGATATCTTTCCAAAAACATAATATTCATTAGATTCGAATGACC
>CALKJE010000413.1 GCA_937995675.1 uncultured Saprospiraceae bacterium | reverse complement strand
CTTGGTATACGACTTTTATCGCGGTATTTCTATGTGACCTATGTGTCTTTGTGGTAAAAAACACTATAATTTATTTTTTCAAACATATAACCTGTTTCGGACTTGATTCAGAAGTCACATATAACACATAGAAATTCACTAATGGAGGGAATTCCAATTTAGAAATTCATGCAATTTTTCTTTTTTATTCCAACATTCTAACCATCTTAAGAATGTGTGTGAACGTTAGCTGCCGGTAGGCAAGTGCAATCACAAAATCAAAGGCTTGTCCGACAACTGGCGGGCAAACATTTCTATCGTATTTTCCTGACGAACTACTTTTTTGTCATGCTGTTGGCGGTCTTCTGTAGTAGAATTATTTTCCTTTTGCGTAAAATTGCGTTAGAAGGGAAGCCAACAGGCCAACCAACCAACGGGCTAACTAGCAAATACCCTAAATTTTGTCTCACTCTCTGATTTTTTTAATTGAGAAGCTGTTTAAAAATGAGTATATTCGCAATTGCTTTTTTCCAAATTAGACCACTATCATAATCGTGTCGGTAACAAGAAATTTTACCTCCACTGAAAAATAGTACAACAAGATGATTAACTTAATTTTATTCGGCCCTCCGGGGTCAGGAAAGGGAACCCAGGCGGCGAAACTTGTCAAGAAATTTAAACTTGTCCACATCTCAACAGGTGATTTATTTAGGTTTAACCTAAAAAATAAAACACCACTTGGAATAGAAGCTAGAAAATATATTGATAAAGGAGCGTTGGTCCCAGATAAGGTGACCATTAAAATGCTAAAAGCTAAAGTGCTTGAAAATCCAAAAGCAAAGGGTTTTATTTTTGATGGTTTTCCTCGTACAAAAAAACAGGCAACTGCACTCAATCGTTTTCTGAAAGGAATGGATGCGGAGGTAACAAAACTAATTATGCTGGATGTGCCGGATGATGAATTAGTACGACGATTGAAAGAACGAGGTAAAACTTCGGGTCGTGCAGATGATAAAAGCAAAAAGATCATTCTGAATCGATTGGCAACTTATAAAGAAGAGACAATTCCAGTTTTTGATTATTATATGAAAAAAGGAAAGTCTGTTAAAGTCTGGGGTGTAGGAGATATGGATATGATCTATAAGCGACTTTGCTTAGAAATTAAAGAAGCGTAAAAGCTATAATTCCACTTATGGGATATTACTAAGGCACAAAGAAAAAGCGAAAGTAAAACTTCGTGTTCTTTGTGCCTTTGTGGCAAAAGAAATTAAATAAACAAACTTATGTCTGATCGAAATTTTGTTGATTACGTAAAAATCTGTTGTCGTTCTGGTGCAGGTGGTGCAGGATCTGCGCACTTTCGTCGAGATCGATTGACGGCCAAAGGTGGTCCAGATGGTGGTGATGGCGGCCGTGGTGGACATATTATTCTACGTGGCAATAAGCAATTGTGGACTTTATTGAGTTTGAAATATAAAAAGCATGTCATCGCAAAAGTAGGGGAGAACGGTGGAGAAAGTAACCGTACCGGAGCAGAAGGGGAAGATGTAATCTTAGATGTTCCATTGGGGACGGTTGCGAAAGATGTAGAAACGGGAGAGACGCTTTTTGAAATAACGGAAGACGGTGAAATGCAAATCATCGTTGCTGGTGGTCGAGGTGGTAAAGGAAATTCTTTTTTTAAATCTTCTACTCAACAGTCGCCACGTTTTGCACAACCAGGGGAAGAGGGAAAAAAAGAATGGAAAATACTTGAACTAAAAGTATTAGCAGATGTCGGATTAGTTGGATTTCCTAACGCAGGAAAATCAACCTTACTTTCCGTGATCACAGCAGCTAAACCCAAAATTGGTGCGTATGCTTTTACGACGCTTACTCCTAATTTAGGAATCGTTCAGTACCGAGATAATCGGTCTTTTATCATGGCAGATATTCCTGGAATTATCGAAAATGCACACGAAGGTAAAGGACTAGGACATCGGTTTTTAAGACATATCGAACGAAACGCTTTGTTGCTATTTATGATTCCTGCCGATACCGAAAATATCCAAAAGGAATACGATATTCTATTAAATGAACTCCAGCAATACAATGAGGAAATGCTGGACAAACCTCGTTTACTCGCATTGACCAAATCTGATCTGGTGGACGAAGAATTAAAAGAATTATTACTACCAACCATCCCAAAAGATATCGACCATATATTTATTTCTTCTGTTGCTCAAACAGGACTGACAGAACTTAAAGATGAAATCTGGAAACAATTGACGGAGGAGAAAACTTAAGATTCTATTCCAATCTTAAGACCGTTTCTGAATGCTTTTAATTCTTTGCCGCAATCACACAAATTCTATGAAAGAAAATACCATTCAACAAAAGATTGCTGCCCTCTACGAATCGTGGGCAGGAGAACCAGTGACGAGTATTTTACCATTAACTCGTACGGCGTCCAACCGTAATTATTTTCGAATTACAAGCGCTACGAAAAAGGCAATTGGTACTTACGGGCCTGATCCAAAAGAGAATAGGGCATTTGTTTCTTTTACCAAGAGTTTTCACCAAAAAGGATTGCCAGTTCCTGAACTGTATGCAGAAAATTTATTGGAACAAATTTATATTCAGGAAGATTTAGGTGGAACAACCTTGTACCGTTTTTTAGAAGAAAACAAAGATGGATTTTCGGAGTCATCTATGATGATGTATAAAAAGGTGTTGGCTGGACTCGCACGTATGCAGATAGAAGGAACAAAAGATTTAGACTATTCCGTTGCTTATCCACGACCTGATTTTGATCGACAATCCATGCAGTGGGATTTGAATGGATTTAAATATTTTTTCCTAAAATTAGCAGGAATTACTTTTGACGAACAAGCTTTGGAAAAAGACTTTGATACGTTGATAGATTTTCTACTTTCAGCAGGTCGAGAATATTTTATGTACCGTGATTTTCAAGCGCGGAATATCATGTTAAAAGATGGGGAACCTTATTTTATCGATTACCAAGGTGGTCGACGAGGTGCCTTACATTATGATCCAGCTTCTTTATTGTTTCAACCAAAGGCAGCCATTCCATTTGCTATTCGAGAAGAATTAATGTCCTATTATTTAGACGTGATTACTGACATGATTCCGGTCGATCGAGAAAAATTTATGGATCATTTTTATGGATATGTAATGATTCGTAGAATTCAAGCATTTGGTACTTACGGACAACGTGGTCTACACGAACGTCGTGCTTATTTTATCAATAGTTTGCCGTTGGCATTGCAAGATATAAAATGGGTTTTAGATAATAAAGAATTACCAATTGAGCTTCCTGAATTGCTACGCGTACTCCGATTAGCGATTGAAGATCCTCGTTTTCAACCAGAAGGCACACAAGCTGATAATAAATTTCTAACCGTTCGGGTAAATAGCTTTTCTTATAAATTTAGCCATCCAGAAGATCCATCTGGAAATGGTGGTGGTTTTGTTTTCGATTGTCGATTTATCAATAATCCAGGTCGTTACGAACCGTGTAAAAGACTTACTGGTCGAGATGAACCCGTCATTAAATTTTTAAAAGAAAATAGTAATATGGAAGATTACCTGAACAATATCTACCATATCGTTGATGAAGCAGTTGAGAATTATATTGAACGAAAATTCACCAATCTAATGGTCAACTTTGGCTGTACCGGAGGGCAGCATCGCTCCGTTTACGCCGCAGATATGTTGGCAGCTCATCTTGAGCAAAAGTATGGTGTCAATGTCGAGCTAAAGCATATTAGACAGGAGGAGAAGAACTGGGTGAATTAATGAATAATTAATAATTTTTTAATGAATAATTTAATCAGTTCGTAGTCAATTTTAGAGTTTTTAAACAACTTCAATGTGTAAAAGCTATTATTCATTAAAAAAGAAACACGAACAAGTGCATTATTAATTATTC
>CALKJE010000412.1 GCA_937995675.1 uncultured Saprospiraceae bacterium | reverse complement strand
TTAGCCACTTTAAAGGGCATTACAAATGGTAAAGAGCGAAAAGAACTAGTAGAATATCTTTTAGAAAAGGTAAATCTTTTTAATGAACGAAATAAAAATGTAAAAGGCTTTTCCGGTGGAATGAAACAACGAATCGGAATTGCACAAGCACTTATCAAAAATCCAAAATTGATTATTGTAGATGAACCTACGGCAGGATTAGATCCCGGCGAACGCAATCGATTCCACAATTTACTAGCAGAAGTAGGCGAAGAGGTAATCATTATTTTATCAACCCATATCGTAGAAGATGTAAAGGAATTATGTACCGATATGGCGATTATGAATTTAGGAGAAATCGTTTATAAAGGCAGTCCTGCCAATGCACTTACAGAGCTTCATGGAAAAATTTGGCGTAAGACAATACAACGAAATGAAAAGGCAGCATACAAGCAGAACTATCGCGTCATCTCTGACAAGATGGTAGCTGGTCTTCCACAAATTCACGTGCTCAGCGATACAGATCCAGGAAATGGATTTATGCAAGTGGAGCCAGGATTGGAAGATGTATTTTTTACAAAAATTAATGCTACTGTTCCTGCGTAACCAAACACCTATTTATTTTATTCTCCTTTTACCTTCTTAAAACCAACTAAGTATGTTTGCCGCTTTTTTTAAAAAAGAACTTTCCCGTGGGTTAAAGTCTCCCATGCTATATATCTTTATGTTTATTGTAGGTCTGCTAGTTTTTGGCGCTGTCGTTAGCGATAATGTCATCATCGGTGGTACCGTCGGAGACGTCTACAAAAATGCACCATCGGTCGTTGCTAGCTATATTACCATTCTCAATGTTTTTGGATTATTATTCGCTGCGGCCTTTTTCAATAATGCTGCGCTACGTGATTACCGTTTTAATTTCAACGAGATCATGTTTAGTACACCTATTAGTAAAGCCGGTTATTATTTTGGTAGATTCTGTGGAGCTTGGGTGCTCTCTACCTTAGTAATGCTAGGTATTTACTTGGCTTTTATCATCGGTGCTGCTGTCGGTCCGGCCCTTGGGTGGATTGGTGCAGATCGGATGGGACCGACTCCTTGGGGTGCGTTTATTAGCACCTATTTTATCTTTGTGGTTCCCAATATGTTTCTTGCTGGAGCCATCATTTTTGCATTGGCTACCCGGTTCAAGAGTACCATCGTTTCTTTTCTTGGAACGTTGATCATTATAATCACTTATATCATTGGACTAAATATGGCCAGTGACTTAGACAGTCAATCTACGGCTGCACTTATCGATATATTTGGTATTTCCACGTATAGTCTGGATACACAATATCTGACACCTTTTGAAAAAAACACGACTAATCCTTCCCTATCTGGTTATTTATTACCCAATCGAATTATATGGTCTTCGGTTGGATTAATCTTATTGCTCTTTGGCTATTTTACTTATAGTTTTGCGACCAAAGCAAAAAAAGTCAAGAAACAAAAAGTAGATGCTAGGAAGGTTAGTGCTAGGAATTTAGTGGCACCTAATTTAGCCAATGTACAAGAAGCACCAGGTAGTTGGGATAGTTTTAAAACCTTTTTTAAAATAAACTTTCTTTCAATTTTAAAGAGTAACGTCTTTATCATCTTGCTCTTATTCTCCATTATTTTATTAGTATCTAATCTTTGGAATGGCTTTGATTTTTATGGATTACAATCCTATCCAGTTACTTATAAAATGTTGGATGAGATCAACGGCATCTCTACTTTATTTGTGCTGATTATTCTGGTGTTTTTTAGTGGAGAATTGGTCTGGCGAGATCGTGACAACCATCTCAATGAGGTGGTCGATAGTACCCCTCACCATTCGGTATCTTCTCTACTGGCGAAAACTATTTCTTTAATTTTTCTAGCCAGCTTATTGCACTTTACCTTGATGACCATCGGTATATTATACCAAGCAGCCTTAGGATATACCAAATTTGAATTAAGTCTTTACTTCACAGATTTTCTGAGTGGGAGCTTAATTCTTTTTTCGATTTGGGCAGGTATTTTAATTTTCATTCAAGTATTATTTAACAATAAATATTTAGGTTATTTTATGTCTGTCGTGGTGATGTTCATGATTGACTTTATTTTCTTAGCCTTAAAAATTGAAAGTAAAATGTTCATGCTTGGAGTAACACCACAAACCAGATATTCAGATATGAATGGTTTTGGTCCAGGGATGACCGGACACCTTTGGTTTTCTGGTTACTGGGTTTTACTAGCGGGATTTTTAATTTTATTGGCAGGACTTTTCTGGCCACGCGGTACGAGCAAAAGCATAAAAGAACGATGGAGCGCAGGACGTAAGAGTCTTGATAAATCTTACTATGGTACACTCGGATTTTTCAGTGTAGCATGGTTATCCGTCGCAGGTTTCGTGTTTTATAACACTCAAATTTTGAATACCTATGATAATCGTAAAACTGCGGAACAAAAACAGGTTTCATATGAAAAGGCATTTAAAAAATACCAAGACCTTCCAAAATTAAGCATCACGGATGCAGTTTACAATATTGATATTTATCCTAAAAATAGAAAAACAGCAGTAGTAGTTGATTTAGGTTTAAAAAATAAGACCAACCAAATTATTGACTCCCTCCACTTTACCGTTAACCCTGAATTAAATCATGAATTAATTATTTCAGAAAGTGAGTTGGTATTTACGGGACCGGAAAAATCTTATTTAATTTACAAATTAAAAAATCCAATTCTACCAGGTGATAGTACTAATTTTTCTGTCAAAGCCAGTTATGCCGCGAAAGGTTTTGAAAATTCAGTTACGAATACCAATGTAATTAAAAACGGTACCTTTTTTAATAATATGGCCGTACTTCCTGACTTTGGATATTCCGAGAGTAATGAAATCTCAGACAAAAACAAACGTAAAAGCTATGATCTTCCAGAACGAGCTCGAATGCCGGAATTGCAAACCACCTGCAATCATCTCTGCATGAAAAACTACCTTTCTGATGGAGCCGCCGACTGGGTCAATGTAGAAACTTTTATTTCTACTTCTGAAGATCAAATAGCGGTAGCGCCTGGTTCCTTGATCAGTGAGAAAACGGAAGACGGTCGACGAAAATACCACTACCGTAGTGATTATATTTCTCAAAATTTCTACTCCTTTATTTCAGCCGACTATCAAGTGGCCAGACGAAAATGGAATGGAATTGACCTAGAAATCTATTACCATGATGGACACGAAGTCAATGTAGAGCGAATGCTAGATGCAGTACAGAAGTCATTAGAATATTATACTAAAAACTTCGGTCCTTACTATCATAAGCAAGCCCGAATTATTGAGTTTCCACGTTACCAAAATTTTGCGCAGGCCTTCCCTGGTACGATGCCTTATTCTGAGTCTTTTGGTTTTATCATTAATCTTGAAGACGAAGACGACATCAACGTCATCGATGCGGTAATCGCACATGAAATGGCACATCAATACTGGGCACATCAAGTGATCGGCGCTGAGATGCAAGGATCAACTATGTTAAGCGAAAGCTTCTCAGAATACTCTTCTCTGATGGTGATGAAACAAACAAGTGATGATCTCAAGATGAAAGATTTTCTGAGACACGACTTAAGACGATACTTACGTGGACGTAGTAGCGAAACAGAAAAAGAAGTCCCACTTTACAAGGTAGAAAATCAAGGACATATCCATTATGGAAAAGGTGCTTTTGTACTTTATGCTTTACAAAATTATGTTGGAGAAGACAAGGTCAACACAGCCATGCGACAGTTTTTAGAGGAGTATCGATATCAAGAACCACCGTATCCAACGGCTAATGATTTTATGCGATACTTGGAGCCACAAGTTCCAGATTCATTACAACACTTGATCACCGATTGGTTTAAGGAAATCACGCTTTATGATCTTCGATTGATGGATACTAAAATGGAAAAACTAGAAAATGGTCAGTACAAAGTTTCTATGGATATTATTGCTAAAAAGACCAAAGCAGATGAAATAGGAAAACCTACGGAGGTTCCTATTAAAGACTGGGTAGACGTTGGTTTTTACAAAGATCGAGATGAGGAAGAATTGCTTTTCAGAGAACGTATATTCTTTGACAGAGAAGAGATTAAACTAGAATTTACTTTAGATACCATACCAGCTCGAGCTGCTATCGATCCTTTAAGATTATTGATTGATCGAATCTATGATGACAATGCTAAAAATCTAAGTCTATAGGTCTTTTTAGTAATGGCCAAACAATAGTTTTCCGATTGATATCTCGAGCCTATTGTTTGGCCATTATTAAATAAAAAATCCGGCTTCTGCTAAAGGCGAAACCGGATTTCGAGACTGTGATTTGATCTTAGCTAAAGGCAAAATCAAATTGAATAATAGTACGATCTCAATTAGAGACGAAATCATACTTATTAGTGGTAATCTAATCTTTACTAAAGGCAAGACCAGATTACCAGATATAAGTGTGAAAAGTTTTAATAAATTTTACTGCTGTGACACAGGGAAAAATTCAAAAAACAACTCACCTGAGCGAGTAAACATCTCGTTATTGAATTGATAACAAAGCTATACTTCGTTGTCCAAATGAAGGACATGAATATATTTGAATACGGTTGAAGATAGGTGTAACCGTGATCGTTGAGTTGCATTTTTCATAAAATAAAGTTTTATGTAAAAAAGTAAATATCTTTCCCTTTTTAGAGGGAAAACTATTCCAAAACAAATAAAAAAACACCTTTATTGGTGTATTTTGTGACACAAAAATCACCCATTTTTCTACGTCAATTAGAAAATGTATGAAAAAAACAACGTTTTTCGGTGACAATTGCTCGAGCAAATAAAATATAAAAAACAATAATACATTTATCTGTTGATATTTTTTTTGTTTTAAACATTAATATCAGAAGCATAATTATTTACACTAAAAAAAGAGTCATCAGCTTTTCGCCAATGACTCTTCTTTAATTTGAATTAATATTCTTTCGATACTACGAAAACAAATTTCGCATATCTACTTTTTCTTTAACTATTTCTTCTACTTTTTCCATTGGTACCCGTTCCTGCGTCAAGGTATCTCGATCGCGAATCGTCACCGTCTTATCTTCCATACTATCAAAATCAATCGTTACACAAAATGGTGTTCCCACTGCATCTTGTCGACGATATAACTTTCCGATACTCCCCGTATCATCATAGTGTGTATTAAAAGAAAAGCTTAGATCTTTATGCAGTTTTTTCGCTAATTCTACGATACCTGGTTCGTTTTTCTTCAGCGGTAAGACCGCACATTTAACCGGAGCAATGGCTGGATTCAATTTTAATACATCTCTCATATTATCCGATCCTGGCACCTGTTCTTCGACTAAAGCATTACTCATCGTCGCTAAAAACATTCGATCACAACCGATAGAAGTTTCTACTACGTAAGGAACATAATTTTCTTTGGTCTCTGGATCAAAATACTGAATCTTACGACCAGACAGTTCCTGATGCTGTGACAAATCAAAATCTCCTCGTGAGTGAATTCCTTCTAATTCTTTAAAACCAAAAGGAAAATCAAATTCGATATCCACAGCTGCCTTTGCGTAATGTGCAAGATTATCGTGGTCATGCCAGCGAAGTTTTTCTGCTGGATGTCCTAGATTTTTATGCCACTGCAAACGTTTTTCTTTCCACTTTTCATACCACTCCTCTTGTGTTCCAGGCTTGATAAAAAACTGCATTTCCATCTGTTCAAATTCTCGCATTCGGAAAATAAACTGACGGGCTACGATTTCATTTCTAAAAGCTTTACCAATCTGAGCGATACCAAAAGGAAGCTTTTGTCGAGTCGTTTTTTGAACATTACTAAAGTTCACAAAAATACCTTGTGCCGTTTCAGGACGTAGATATAGTTTACCTTCTTCTCCTGCAATATTTCCTAATTGCGTAGAAAACATCAAGTTAAACTGACGCGCTTCCGTCCAATTTTTTGAACCACTTTCAGGACAAGCAATTCCGTACTCTTCGATCATGGCTTTAAGATCACCCATATCTTCGTTGGTCATTGCCGTAGCAAGTCGCTTAGCGGTAGCTGCGTGCTTTTCTGCATTCGCAAGCACTCGACCATTCGTCTTCCGAAATTCCGCTTCATCAAAAGCATCTCCAAAACGTTTCTTAGCCTTAGCAATTTCTTTATTGATCTTCGCTTCAATCTTATCCATATATCCTTCGATCAATTGATCTGCTCGATATCTTTTATTAGAATCTTTATTATCAATCAATGGATCATTAAAGGCATCTACGTGACCAGAAGCTTTCCACACTTTTGGATGCATAAAAATCGCTGCATCAATTCCAACAATATTATCATTCATCTGCACCATTGATTTCCACCAATACTGCTTTAGATTATTTTTTAATTCTACCCCATAAGGACCGTAGTCATATACCGCACTAAGTCCGTCATATACTTCACTAGATTGGTAAATAAAACCATACTCCTTACAATGAGCTACTACTTTTTTAAATTGATCTTGTCTATTCATTATATATCAAGTTGTGAGTTTTTGAGTTTTCCGTAGATAAAATTCATGAATTTTATTTACTAGAATTCAGATTTAAAGTGAAATTTCACATCCGGGTAATTTTCTTGCGCCATTTTTAGAGCCCAAGAAGATTCCGCTAAAAATACTAGTTGGCCGTCTTTATCTTTTGCCATATCTCGGCTACGTCGCTTTTGCATCGCTCTGAGTTGCTCTTCATTATCGGTTTCTATCCAACAAGCTTTATGCAAAGCTACTGGTTCGTAACTACAAGAGGCTCCGTATTCATGTTTTAGTCGGTATTGAATTACTTCAAATTGTAGCGCTCCAACGGTACCGATGATTCTTCGATTGTTTTCTGTTTTTGTAAAAAGCTGCGCAACTCCTTCATCCATTAGCTGTGTCAGTCCTTTGGCCAACTGCTTAGATTTTAAAGGATCTGCATTATTAACAAATCTAAATTGCTCCGGCGAGAAACTAGGAATTCCTTTAAAATTCAATACTTCTCCTCCTGTAACGGAATCTCCGATTTTAAAGTTTCCACTATCGTATAATCCGATAATATCTCCTGGAAAGGCTTCCTCTACTACCTCTTTACGAGCGGCCATAAAAGAGGTTGGATTGGAAAATTTCATTTTCTTTTCCTGACGTACATGCAAGTAGTTGGTATTTCGTTTAAAGATTCCAGAACAGACTCGTAAAAAGGCAATCCGGTCGCGATGACGAGGATCGATATTGGCGTGAATTTTAAAAACAAAACCTGAGAACTGATCTTCACCCGGAAGTACTTCTCGTTCCTCGGTTACCCGTGGTAGCGGAGATGGAGCGATTTCTACAAAGCAATCTAATAATTCTTTTACACCAAAATTATTGACCGCACTACCAAAAAATACGGGAGAGATTTCACTATTCAAATACGCCTCTTGATCAAGCTCTGGATAGACCTCTGTAATCATGTTTACCTCTTCGCGCAATTCATCCGCCAGCTTTTCTCCTACCATCTCCTCCAAACGACTATCGCTAAGATCTGTAAATTCAATTACATCTTCTCTGCTTTGCTTTCCGTGAGGCGTAAATAAGTTTAGCTTTTTTTCGTATAAATTATAAACACCTTTAAATCGCTGTCCCATTCCAATTGGCCAAGAAAGCGGGGTGACGTTAATACCTAATTTTTGTTCTACCTCATCCAACAAATCAAAAGCATCCTTTCCCTCTCGATCCAGTTTGTTGATAAAAACGATGATCGGTGTCTTACGCATCCGACAAACTTTCACCAGCTTTTCGGTTTGCGACTCGACCCCTTTTGCCACGTCAATCACCACGATCACGCTATCTACTGCCGTAAGGGTTCGATAAGTATCTTCTGCGAAATCTTGGTGACCGGGTGTATCCAGAATATTGATTTTTCTATCTCTATATTCAAAAGCCATCACCGAAGTAGCTACGGAGATACCTCTCTGTCGCTCAATTTCCATAAAATCAGAAGTAGCTCCTCGCTTAATTTTATTTGATTTTACGGCACCTGCTACTTGGATTGCTCCACCAAAAAGTAACAATTTCTCGGTTAAGGTCGTCTTACCAGCATCAGGGTGACTGACAATCCCAAACGTTCTCCTTTTTTCTATTTCTTTTTTATTACTCATTCTTGCAATTTCAGGGGGCAAAGTTAAGGATTTTTACGGTCTAATCAGCAAATCTGCAACCTTAGACCATCTTAATTGTCAATAATCTTGTAGGTAGCAATCTAAGCACACGGTGCAAGAAGACTATTACAATCGAAAACGATCTAAACCACAAAAAATTTAAGTTATGAAAACCTTTTTACTCACCCTTTTGGTCTGTTGCACTTTTTCTCTTTCTGCTCAATATACCGCCTCCGGTAATCTAAAAAATGATCAGGGTGAAATTGTTGAATTTGCCAATATTGTTCTTTATGAAGTAACTAGAGACAAACTCGTCAAAGGTGTCACTACAGATGTGGATGGCAATTTCAAAATGGAAAAAATCAAGCCTGGTAATTATTACCTAAAAGCCATGATGCTCGGTTATACTGATTTTCAGTCTGACGCTTTTACTTTAGATGAAAATAAAACCAGTCATTCTCTTAATATGGTACTTGCTGCTGAAGCGCAAACGCTCGATGCGGTAGAAGTGGTAGCGAAAGTTCCGTTGCTCGAACAACGTGCTGATCGATTAGTAGTCAACGTCGCTAAGAGTTTGACTAGCGTCAATGGTAGTTTGATGGAAATCATGAAAAAGGTCCCAGGCATGCTCGTCGTCAATGGTAAATTGAGCATGGCAGGGAATAGCAATCCTACTATTTTGATCGATGGAAGAACGACTCAGTATATGGACATTCAGTCGATGCTTCGTGAAATGCCTGGAGATAATATCGAAAGAATTGAGGTCATTCACCAGCCCGGTGCTGAATTTGAAGCAAGCGGAAATGGACCGATTATCAATATCATTCTAAAGAAAAATAAATTATATGGTACCAATGGTTCGGTACAAGCAGGAATCGGTAAAGCGGATCGCTGGAGATATAATGCAGGTGTTAATCTAAATGTCCGTCAGGGTAAACTGAATTTTACAGGCGGTGCGGGTTATAGTTATAATGCTTTTGATGAGGGGTTGCGGGTGGATCGTGTTCAGAATGGAGATCGTTTTATCTCTGAAAATCAAACTCCCTTTGATCCTAAAACCTATCGAGCTAATGTAGGTGTGGATTATTATCTAACGCAAAAACATACCGTTGGGGTAGGCTTTCGAACTACTGGATCTAATAACGATCGGATTAACACGAATATCACCGAGATTGAATATGCCGATGGTAGTCCTTCTACCCTATTAGCAACCGATAATGACTTGACTCGTAATTGGAATTATAACCGATTTAACGCTTACTACGCTTGGGAGATGGATACCCTAGGACAAAAGTTGGAAATAGATGGCAACTTCGCAACTTTTGGACGTGAAGCAACTAGTTTGGTGCAGACGACTAACAAGACAGGAGACCAAGTAAATTTTTCGGATGTAAAAAATCAACAACCAGGAGATACTAGAATCTATACTGCAAAAGTCGATTATACCAAACCACTTTCAAAAGAAGTACAGTTACAGTTTGGTGGAAAATTTAGTAGAGCGGATTTAGATAATGATCTACAGTCTTTTTATTTTGAAGATGCAACTTGGAAGAATAATTTTGACCAATCTAACCATTATTTATTTGATGAAGATATTGCAGCCGTTTATTCTAAATTGAGTTTTTCAGTTGGGAAATGGGAAGGTACCGCCGGACTCAGATATGAAGATAGTCGCTCAAAAGGTTATTCAATCGAACGAGATTCTACGAATACTCGTACTATAAAAAAACTGTTTCCAAGTGCAAGTATTTCTCGTGACCTGACTGATCAATTGGCACTTTCACTTGCCTATAGCTATCGAATCGAAAGACCTCATTTTAGTTCACTAAACCCTTTTGTTCGCTATATGGATCCATATACCTTAGAAAAAGGAAACCAGTTCTTACGCCCTGAACTATCGCACAGTACTAAGTTAAGCTTAGCTTTTGAGAACCAGCCTTTCTTTAGTTTAGAATATGTAAAGACGAATAATATTATTTCACTAGTCACTGAGCAAAATGCACGAAATCAAACCGAAGCTTTCGATGACAACCTAGATTCTTATCGAAAAATTGGTGGTAGTTTATTCTTTCCGCTCAGCTTTATTCCTGGCTTAGATGGATACGGAGGATTTATGTTATTTAACGAAGAATATAAGGATGCTACAAGAGCAGGAAATGCCTATAATTCTAGCCTTTGGAACTTCACTAGTTTTCTGCAAGTCAACTTTAAAATCCCTGGTGAGATCAAGGCGGAAGTTAGTGGTTGGTACACCGGAGGTGGTCAGGATGGCATTATCAAATATGAGCCAATGTATGGAGTGAGTGCAGGCTTGCAACGTAGCTTCCTCAATAAAAAACTGGATGTGTCCTTAAGCTTTGATGATATCGTGAATCGCTTTTTTCACGGTAAACTCGCTTATGATGATTTGAACGCAGACATCCTCAGTACTTGGAATAATAAGATTGTCAGTATGCGTGTAACGTATAAATTTGGTAATCAGTTTATGCAAAAGAAAAGAGGTCGAAGAAATAGTGCACAGGAAGAGGTGAATCGGGCGTCGGAAGGGAATTAGTTGATGTGCAGATTTTATACTTGAAAATGAAAAAATAAATCATTAAGAATGAATAATACCTCTTCAATGTATTAACACGTTAACGGGCATTATTCATTCTTAATGCGAATCAGGAGTTGGAAATAAATTTATGAGTTAAAGAAACATTATCTTCCAATTGAATTTGGGATATTTTGCTTCTGGCTACTTGCTCTCTTCTATCGCGGTCGAAGGAAGCAAATAGCCAGAAGCAAGCGGCAAGAAGCGCTTTTCAAAGCTCCTTTTCCTTTTTAATTAAAAAATTTAACTCCTGATTTGCATTATTAATTATTCATTATCTATTCCTGAAAAAATTACAGTTTAGCTTATCACCAACTACTTCCACCACCGCCGCCGAAGCCACCGCCGCTTGAAAATCCACCACCAAAGCTACTCCCACCACTACCGCTACTCGTTGATGGTGCCGGTTTTACATAAGTCAAATCAGCGTTGATACTATTCATACTACTCATCATGTTATTGGTAAAAAAGATAGGATGAAAAGTGCTCGTGCTTGTACCTTCGTACCAATCAGGACTTTCCAAAGATAGGTCAGCAAATTTCTTAGCCCATTCTTTTCCCAAGCCAAAAACAATCGCATACGCAATCGTTCCTTCAAAGTATTTAGGATCTTCTGTGGCTAGTGTGCGGAGTCGATCAATTTCAGCCGTTTTTATAAATTCTCTAAACCCAAGTATCTCACTAAATCGTTCCGCTCCAAAAGGCGCTTTCTTAGGCATATAATAACCAAAGAAAATAGTTGCCAAAGCCAACAACAATAAAGGAATAGAAATCGAAAAATCATGGCTAAAAAAGGAGAAACCCAATAGTACCAAACTCCCACCCAACCCAACAACGCCCAATGAGATTAGAACGATTCCCAAGCCTCGACTACCTTTTACATAAAACCCTGTTTGCTTACCATGCTCTTCTAATTCGACATGGGCTTTTTTTAGCGTTTTGTAAAAAGAGTTCCGTAAGGAATTGACTGAGACTTCTGTTCCACTAGCAAATAATCCGTTAAACATCGTGCATTCAAATGACTTAGCATTGGCAGGCAAGTCTGCTTTTTTTATTAAAATGTGATTCGTGATATGGCCTACATTTTCTTCTCTTATTTTTAAAAATCCATGAGAGGCCCAATAATAAATCAGAGAAATCAGATCCTTTTGGTGTAATTTTCCATCCCACAATAATCCAGCTTCCGCCGAAGTAATATCAGCAGGCGGTCGAAAACGAGCTTCTAATGGATGTTGCTCGTCTCGTCCTAAAAAATACCATAGCAATGTCAATAAGGCGAGACCTAAAAAAGCGATGATAAAAAATACATTGTTCGTTATTAACAGTTTTAACCAACCACCTAATTTCCATCCTGTATATGATTTAGGATATAAAAGCGTCAGCACGACTGCCTCTCCTGGCAGCAAGGTTTCATCCACAATTCCTGTAATCACTTTTCCTTCTTTATTAATCCGCCCCACGGTGCGTCCTTCCGAAGTTTGAGCCGAAACGGTTACCTCTTCTGGATTAATTTCATCAGGAAAGTGTACTCGAAAACTTCCACCACGGACAGGTTCTTCCTCCGGGTAAATCACCGGAAAATTTATCTTATACAATCCATCTTCTGTCGTTTGAATTCCATCAATTTTATAACTATAAGTAAAAGGTTGATCCCATTCATCTCGATTGGGATTTCTGAGTTGAAAATAACTCCGATCTTTCTTTTTAACCAACCTATATTTTTCAGGGTTAGGATTAATAATATCACTTATTAATGGTTTATAATCCTTGGCTAACAATCCATAATTTGGCAATTCGTACAGTGATTTTGCATATCGTTTACGAACATAAGGTTGGAATTCTTCATTGGTATTATCGTAAACAAATTCGGGCTCTAGTCCATATTCTATTCGAGCCGTTCCATCCTTTTGCAAATAGATATCGGTCTTAAAATAATCCATATAATAATACTGGGAATAGACTTCCATTGGCGCTGCGGTAAAATCCAAATTTTCAGCGTCGGTGGTAAAGTATACTTGATAAGTTGGATTGTGAACGAGCGCTTGCTTTATTTTTCCAGTGAGTGTCCGTTGATCTTCTGTTCGAGAAAACTCAACTAATTTTTCTTTTCGATTGGTAAAAAAACTAGCCGTACTCCCCTCTCCAGCAATCTTAATATTTTCGGGTACTTGAATTTCAAAACTCGAATTTTCAATCGGCTCCTCGGTCGCTAGATGTGCAACTTCAAAAGCAAAATTCGACTCATCACCACGTCGGATAGCCGTTCCCCATAATTGATATCGAAGTTGAAAACGCACGTTTCCGTTAAACGCTTTTTCTTTCGCCATGATAGAGATATAATCCATATTGCGTTTACGATTAACGACGAGTGTTAGCGGTTGAGCAGGTTCTGTTTCAGCCAATAATTCTTCTTCCGCAATGACGGTATTTTGGTTTCCTCCATTGGGTAGTTCTCGCGCAAAAATTGGAAAAAACCGATGGATGGCATTCGTTGGTTTTAAAAAGGCTATATCGTACGTTTCTAGTACCTCAACGGCCGTATTATTTTTTACGGTAAATACGGCATGGTGATTTTTCACATAGTATTTCTGCGCGTAAGCGGTTAGCGGAATTTCCGTACGAGAAAAATAATCGACTGGAAAACGAATGGCTAAAGAAACACCCGCACGAGACTTTAATCTTCGAGTGGTTTTACCCACAACTTGAGATTCAGAAATATTCCAAGTTACCTCTTGTCCTTTGGTTCCCTGTCGTCCCGTATAGCAAATAACATCTGATTTATTAACCATGGTCTTTCGAGGAAAATTAATTTTAAAGCTCACCTCTTCGATAGAAGTATCCCATTCATTTCCGGTAAGATTCCAGCTAAATTCTTGATGTTCGGCAAACTGATTAATGGCACCATATACCGTATATTCAATTTCATAGACTTGTTTACCGCGTACTTTTCTGGATGGACTTCCAATTCGAATTTTGATATAATTTCCTTCTTTGGAAGTTTGAAAAGGATGGTTGAGCACCTTGACATCTTTTAGCAAGGTTTCGTAATATCCTTCTTTTGTAGTGGAACGAATCGCCGATTCTCCTGGCAAATCCTCGACTAGATAGCGATAAGGAAGCGATCGAATAATGCCATGGCGTTCTTCTGAAAATCGAACAGCAATCGTTTCACGCACTCGAAAAGAACCATCTTCTTGTACGTCAATAACCACGTCATAATCTCCAATTCTAAATGCCTCAGCTTGTAAACTAAAGCTGATTCCTATGATTAGCAATAGACAGAGTAAACCTTTTTTCATGATTGTTTTTTAGGAAGTTGTTTAAAAACTTCTAGGTATAAAATTTCGACTATGCTTCTTTCACCCCAACTCAAAAAAATCAAACCGTCCAAATCCCAGCGGTCCAGCGATAAGAATTCCTGGAACCTTTTCCACATAAGTATTATTTTCTTGAACGACGGTATTATAGTGTCGTTGGGCAAGTTGAATATCATCTTCTATATCGCTCAGTTCTTGTTGGACTTTACGAAAATCTTCGCTCGCCTTCAATTTGGGATAATCTTCAGATAAAGCAAAGAGAGATTTAATCGATTGGGAAAGATTATTTTCGGCAAAAGCCTGATCCATGACATTGCCAGCAGAAATCGCCTGATTCTGCGTAGAGACAATTTTTTCAAAAACTGTTTTCTCGTGTTTCGCGTGCGGTTTTACTGTTTCGATAAGATCAGGTAGCAGATCATAACGGCGTTTGAGTTGCGCTTCAATACCTTTCCAACTTTCTTCCACTTTATTTTTAAAGCGAGTTAGCTTCGTATATTGAACCATCATCAGCACCAAACCTACTACTAGGAGTACACCAATAATTAGAAGCGTTAGATTCATGATCTAGTCGATTTTAAACGATAAGGGACGAGGTTAAATAAGTTTCCTTGTGTCTAAGGTAAGGATGTTTTGGGAATTTGCGAAATAGAGCGTCTTGCACGCTTAAAAATCGAGAGCGGAATAGAAGTTTTCACATTTACCAAACTGCTGAAATCCTGAGTAACTAAGGTTATTTTTTTGCTTCCAAAATTTAGTACGTGACTAAATCCGATCCAGATCAGAAACCGTCAAATCACTATCTTTTAAATTACCTGTATTGACCGTTGTAGCGGGCTCAAAAAGCATGATACTCACTTCTTCTGGGGCATACGGTCG